>JAITMX010000049.1 GCA_031290775.1 Eubacteriales Family XIII. Incertae Sedis bacterium | reverse complement strand
CTCGTCATTGCGAGCGAAGCGAAGCAATCCAGTGGATAATGGATTGCCGCGGTCGCTACGCTCCCTCGCAATGACGGGCAATTGGCTTGCAATAGCACGGTGTCTGAGCAGTTACAAATTGTCACCCCGGGATATCTTCTATCTGCCAGTCGATCGGCGCGATGCTGTTTGCTTCAAAAAAAGCGTTGGCGCGGCTGAAATGCCGGCAGCCGAAAAAGCCGCGGTGCGCCGAAAGCGGGCTGGGATGCGGCGCTTCGAGCACGAGGTGCTTTGGGTTGTCGAGCATCGGCCTTTTCGACTGCGCGGGGCGGCCCCAGAGAAAATAGGCGATCGGGCGGTCCTGCGCGTTTACGGCGCGGATGACCGCGTCCGTGAACTGCTCCCAGCCCCTGCCCTGATGGGAGTTTGCCTGATGGGCGCGCACGGTCAGCACGGTGTTGAGCAAAAGCACCCCCTCATCCGCCCACTTTTTCAGATAGCCGTTGTTTGGGATCCTGCAGCCGAGGTCGTCATGCAATTCTTTGTAAATATTCACCAAGGACGGCGGGATGCCTTTTTGCTCCGGCGGCACGGCAAAGCAGGCGCCGATCGCCTGGCTGTCGCCATGGTAAGGGTCTTGCCCCAAAACCAGCGCCTTCACTTCGGACAGCGGCGTGAAGTGAAAGGCGTTGAAAATGTCGTCTGCGGGAGGGAAGACCTTTTGCGTGCGGTACTCCTGCTTCAAAAACTGCCGCAAATCCAAGTAGTACGGTTTTTCAAATTCCCCGCCGATGGCGGGGAGCCAGTCATTGCTTATTTTGGGCATATCCCTTCCTCCATCTATGACGTCAGTTTTTCAGGCTCAGTTTTTCAAGCTTTGAATCGGCGCCGGTATCCTGCCACCGCGCTTCACAAACACCGAGGGGTCGACCGTGCTGATGCGCATGACGGGCCCGCGGCCGAGCAGGCCTCCAAACTCGAGCATGTCGCCCACGCCCTTGCCGATGGCGGGGATGAGCCGCACAGCCGTCGTCTTGGAATTGACCATGCCGATGGCCGCCTCGTCCGCGATGAGCGCAGAGATGACCTCGGGCGCCGTGTCGCCGGGCACGATGACCATGTCGAGGCCGACCGAGCAGACAGACGTCATCGCTTCGAGCTTTTCGAGCGTGAGCGCGCCGGATTCCGCAGCCGCGATCATGCCCGCGTCCTCCGAGACGGGGATGAAAGCGCCGGACAGCCCACCGACCGAAGAAGACGCCATGACGCCGCCCTTTTTCACCGCGTCGTTGAGCAGGGCGAGCGCGGCCGTCGTGCCGCAGCCCCCCGCCTGCGCGAGGCCGATCTCTTCCAAGATATATGCCACGCTGTCGCCAATCGCGGGCGTGGGCGCGAGGGAAAGGTCAACGATGCCAAAGGGGACGCCGAGCGCCGCCGATGCCTCGGCGCCAACAAGCTGCCCCATCCGCGTGATCTTGAAAGCCGTCTTTTTGATGATCTCCGCGATCTCCGAAAGACCCGCGTCCTTCGGCGCTTTCGCGACGGCGGCGCGCACCGCCCCCGGGCCCGACACGCCGACGTTGATGACGCAGTCGGGCTCGCCGGGCCCGTGAAAGGCGCCGGCCATGAATGGGTTGTCCTCGGGCGCGTTGCAAAAGACGACGAGTTTCGCCGCGCCGATGCAGTTTCGGTCCACTGTCAGCTCAGCCGCGCACACGATGGCTTTGCCCATACGCGCCACGGCGTCCATATTGATGCCGGCCTTTGTCGAGCCGATGTTGACCGAAGCGCAGACGCGCTCCGTCGCGGCGAGCGCCTCCGGGATGCTGTCGATGAGCCGCTCGTCCCCGGGCGCAAAGCCCTTTTGCACGAGGGCGGAAAACCCGCCGATAAAGTTGACGCCTACCGTATCCGCAGCCCTTTCGAGCGCCCGCGCGAACAGGACGGGGTCGCCGCCCGAAACCCCGACGGCAAGCGCAATGGGCGTGACGGAAATCCGTTTGTTGATGATGGGGATGCCGTATTTTTTTTCGGCCGCGTCGCATACGGCCACGAGCCGCTCCGCCCTGCCGGCGATTTTGTCGTAAATCTTGCCGCACGAGCGCCCCGCGTCCTCGCTGAAGCAGTCCATGAGGCTGATCCCCATCGTGACCGTGCGGATATCGAGGTGCTCGTCCGCAATCATCGTGATCGTTTCAAGGATGTCCGAGGTATTCAGCATGGGTTGCTGCCTTTCATAATTTATATGCGGTGCATGGAATTGAAGATGTCCTCGTGCATGACGTGGATTTTCATGCCGGGCACGCTCTTTTCGAGGGCCGCCGTGAGCCCCGCGAGATCCATGTTGATTTCCGTGATGTCGATGAGCATGACCATCGCGAAGTAGTCCTGCAAAACGGACTGCGTGACTTCGATCACGTTGGCGTTGGCCTCCGCGCAAGCCGTCGCGACTTTTGCGAGAATGCCGACCATATCCTTGCCGATGACTGTTATTACCGCTCTCATAAAAGCACTCCCCTACTCCATCTCCATATCTTTCAAATGCAAAATCACGCCTTGTGCCGTCAGCTTGCGCTGGAGCTCTTCGATGTCAATATTCGCGAAATCATCGCAAAACGCCGCAGCTGTACCGGCCGCCTCGCCCGTGACTGCGCACGGCGGGATCACGCGCGTGATTTCCCACATATCCTCCGTGACAGAAACATCCCTGCCGGCCGCCAAAAGATTTTTCACGCGGTTGCCGTACAGCAGGCGGAAAGGGAGCTCATACCTTGGCCCGCGCCGCCGCCAGTCCGGGATCGTCCCAATACTGTCTTCCATACAAATATCCCGCTCCTCATCCCCCATCGTATAAGCGCCGGCAATCCTTCGCGTCGCGCGCAGGAGCGGGATGGAAGAGATGGTCACCGGAAATACGGTTTCGTCCTTCGCCTTGTGCGCGAGGATATCCTCCATCATTTTCCCATGGCTGCGAATCACCATTTCGCTGAGTTCCGGCCCGTCAACGCCGGTATATTTTTTATTGTCAACGAGCGCGCCCTGGTCATTTTCATAAGCGGTTTTCCCATCCTTTTCATCGTCAGGCACATCCACCAGGCCAAACATGCGCAGCATCACTTCGCCCTTTGCAAAATAATAATACCAGCTTGCGAGCGCGTTGAGCCGCGGATTGATTTTTGTCGTTTCGCCGGATAGATGGCACAGATCCGCGTCGCCGGTCGCATCGATCGCGCTGCGGACGGCGATCGCTTCCCGCCCGGACTTGTTTTCCGTAATCACGGCTTCGATGCGGTCGCCTGTTTTGTTCATCACCGTCGCGGCAGCAAGCGTGCCGTAGAGGATTTTCACCCCGAGGCGTCCGAGCAGCTGTTCCATTTCGATGGCAAAAAGATGCGGGTTGAATTGCGTGGTATAACGTTTCGCGATCCGGTCTTCCTTGCTTCCGCCTTCTATCCAGGCTTTCGGATAATTTTTTTCCGCGCCGTGTTTGATTGACAGTTTGAGCAGTTCCTCTCCGATTCCGTGAACCATTTGGTGGCCCTCGCCGTCATCCATGGGAAGGTAGATCGTGATCAGTCCAAGGGTCGCCAATCCCCCAAGCGTATATTCCCGCTCCAATAGAATCACTTTCGCGCCGCCGCGCGCCGCCGCAATCGCTGCCGCCACGCCTGCAATGCCGCCGCCCGCGACAAGGACATCGCACTCTTGCGCAATCCGAATATCTCGCGCGGGCTCTCGGACTATTTTCATCGTTTCGCACCTCCGAAACCATTATAGCATATGATTTTTTACGGCGGGAAACACTCGCGCTTGCCGCAGCGTTTCCTTATCCGGCAGCTTGCATTCTCTGCGCTTTTTTCTTTTCATGGATCCCGAACAGCAGCAACATCAGGGCCGCAGAGGCAAACGCGGCAATTGTCGCGATGCCGACCGGCGACAGCGTCTTGTGCGGGAATGCGAACCCGCCGAGCGCGGCGCCCTCGTCGCCAATGCTTGATACCGTCCCGTCGCCCCCCGGCCCTGCGCCCGTCCCATCGGCCGGCCCGTCACCGGCCTCATCCGCAAAAGGCGGCGCAGCCTCTGCCGCTGCGTCCCCTTCGTAGGTGGCGACGACAGTATATGTCGTGCTTTCGCCTTCGGCGGTGGCCGTACTTGTGTACGTCGCTTCCGCATCGTAGTACAAAATGACCGAGTATGTCTCCTCGCCGCGGTAAATGAGCCTTGCGGTATAATTGTCGGGCACCCCGTCCCCATCTCTCGATACCAACTCATATTTTGCCTCTGCGAGCATGAGGTCGCCGCTCACGCTGCCGCCTGGGCCATATCCGTCCGTGTCGGTATAAATTTTGTACAGCGGCAGACTGTCAACATCGTTGTTTGGAAGATTTTCAATCGTTTCGGCGCGGTCAACCTGCCGCGACCCGTGGCCGTATACGGGCGTCAACCTGGCGTTTGGCGGGAGCTGTGAAAGTTGCTCCTCGGTATAGCTGCCGGATACACGGTAGGTGTAGGTCCGGCTTGAAGGCAGCGACGCGGTTTTCACCGGATCGGATACGGACACGAGCCGGAGCACATCTCCAAACTGGCTGATGGCGCCCGGGATGTCCGGCTCATCGCCCTCTTCATAGGTGAACTCCTGCTTTATCGTGGTCTTGTGCGGGGACGGCTCCTGCGCCGCGAAACTGACGGAGGGGAACAGCCCCAATACCCCGAGCGTTATCAACAGCAGCGCCAAAACGGCCTTGTCGTTTTTTATATACATTTTTACCTCCCTGCGGCCTCTATGCGACCGCGCAAAGTTTGCCATGAATCATTCTTGGAAACATACTTGTTCACACTTCACCCCTCCTTCACAATGCGTCGTTTTGCCGGTGCGCGTTTTGCCGCATCCGCCTGTCTATTGTGATGCGGGCAAGCGCGAGCAGGGCGATAGAAGCCAGCAGCACCGTCAGCATCAGCATGAGCAAAGGGAACTCGTCCCCGGTTTGTGCCGAATGGCCTATGGCGCCGGCCTGAGGCACATTCCCCTGATATTCAAATGTAGCGAGTTCGCGCGTGACAACCGCATCCTGGTCGTAATCACGGAGGATGAGATCCCTTGCGATCCGTGCCGATACGGAGGACACGATGTCGATGTCGTCCATCGGCGCCGCTGCGGACACAAGGTAGCTCGCGGGTTTTAGCGCGTAACCCGGATTCACGGCGCCGTCCGCATAAAAAGGCGTCCCCTCTTTCGGTGTCCAGTCAACGACATCCCCTTTGATGCCGGTGACATATCCGCCCTCCTCCCCCGCGCCCGCATAAGAAGCGGCGTATTCCGCAAACGCGCCCGGATCGACCAGATCAAGCTCGCCCGACAAAGGCGAGGGCAGTTTCAGGTCGGCGCCGGAGACCACCCTGTGCTCGCCGTTGAGTGAAACGTCCGCATAGTTTTTGCTCGTAAACCCCATCTTGACCCTGCCATACTCAAAACGCAGGCGGGTCAGGTATTCGCCCTTGCCCAACCCGAAATCGGCGAGCGTAAAGTGATAGCGCCCATCTGCTTTCAGATCCTTTGCCAGCAATTTGAGGCCCGTGTTCGGATAGGCCGGGGTGCGGTCCGGATTGCCGGGATTGTCAGGGTTTGCGGCCATCGCGCTGACGGCAGAATAGACTTTGCCCGAATCCGTTTTGTTTGTCGCATACCATAGATTCCACCTGCCGTCATAGTCGCCCCAAACAACCGGCGTCCAGAGTTCCTCGACTATGACCTTTCCGTTTACGGCGTTTTCGAGCGGGTCATCGACCACGAATTCGTCCGCCCAGGTATTTGCGGTCGATCTGAAATCGACATCATAACGATAACGCTCCTCTTCGCCGCCGACATTGTTGAAGCCGGCCTGCCCCGGCAGGCTTACAAACGCGGCCGCCGTTCTTTTGATCGTGTCTTTGTCCACCTCGGCCGAAACTTTCCGGCAAGAGTTGGCGATATCCCATTTGAACCAAACGAAGGGATCCGCATGCGTGCGCCGGGCAACCTCAAACGGCATATCCTTCATCAGCAGATACCCGTCCGGCGCGTCTGTTTCGCGCAGGATATATTTGCCCGGGAGCAAATCGCCCAGGCAGCCATCCCCGTTTTCATCGGTCACGACCACGCCGGCGACCTCGCCTTTTTTCCAAACGGTTTTGCCATCATTGACGCCTGTGATATCCCCGTCCGCGATCACGTCAAATTTTACGCCGCCGAGCGGCGCTTCCTCATAGGCCGCACCGGCTTCCGGATCGCCATCTGCCGGAGGCAGCGCCTCGCCTGTCTTGTGAATATCCACCCGTCCGAGCTGCCACGTATCCAGCATCGACCACGACGCCTCTATGACCGGGTTTTCCTGATAGAACGGGCTGCCCTCTGTTGCCCCGCTGCCTGGTGCGGCCAGATCGACCACGATTTGATCGACAAACCCGTAGCCGGGCAAAAGCTCCCCGTTGATCGTCGTTTTCGATGCATCCGGGACATCGGCTTCTTTCAATATATATTTGCCGAGATACAGGTCTTTGAAATACGCGTTGCCCTCCGCGTCTGTCACCGCAGACCCGACGCGCTTGCCCTTTTCGAACAGTACGCTTCCGTGGCCGTCAAGCGAACAGATGTCCTCTGCCGCATACAACTCAAATGTGACGCCCTCCATCGGGCAGGCCCGGCTTTCCGCTTCGCCTTCCCCGGGCGGCAGCTCACGCTCCTTGTGAATATTCAGATGCCCTTTTTGCTGCTCGTTGTATTGCACGAGCTCAATCACGAAATCATCGTAGCCGTCCCCGTCAATGTCAAAGTCGTCACTGCGGTGGGCCTCGTCAATATCAAACACGATTCCGACATCGGGCTGGGGCGACCGCTCGATGCCCGGGAGATCGGCCGCCGGGTCGTTTCCGTCATCCCCGAGTTCCGTCGCCGGCGTATAGAGGATATAGTGGCCTTTTATATAATTTGCGCCTCCCGCCCCACCATCCCCGCCATAACCGTGCTTGTGGGCTTGGCCGTTTTCCGCCTGATAATAGCCGTCGTCGTCCACCCCCTCATGATACGAAAGGACATAGCCCGCCGGCGCTTCGGTTTCGTAGAGTTTGTACGCGCCCGACTTGAGTTTTTTGGGCAGGGCCAGGACGCCGTCCGCGCCGACACGGAACGGATTGCCCGCCGTGCCCCAATGCTCCGTGCCGTTTTGGCCCGGCCGGGCCATCTCCACCCACTGATCGTCGCCGCCGCCTTCCGCACCGTCAGCGCCGAGGTATTTCAGCCGGAAAGCAGCGTCTTTCCCGATGATGGTTTTGCCGGTTTCGGCATCCTTTTTCCACAAGCGTACCGAAAACTCGTCCGAGTCAAACTGCAAGCGCCAATTTTGCTCCGGACGGCCTTTGTCGGCTTCGCCGTCGCCGTCCAAAATATCGCCGCCGTCTTCCGCGATGTTCACGACGAAAGGCTTGACGCGCTCCACGCCGTCCGGCACATAGGTCTCAAAGACGATATATTCGCCATACGGAAATTCAGGGAAGACCACTTCCCCGTCTTGCGGCGCCGCGGCGTTTCCATACTTGCCGTACCTCAGTCCGGGAATCAGTGGCGCGCCCGAGTAAAACACAGGGCTTTCCTTGAAATCAATCGTCGCGCGCTTCAGCCCCGGATAGAGGCCGAAATTGTACCGGCCCTTCCAGACATCGCCGCTATGGTCGTACCAGTCTTTGCCCGTGCCCGGGCTTCCGCCGCTTTCATAATCCGCCTCAAAGAAAAAGTCGATGAAATCCTGCTTGTCCCAACCCCCCGCACCTCTCTGCGGCACGGCAACAGACGGATCCCTCCGGGCCGCCTCTTCGATGATCCCGACCAGATCGTCTGCCAAGTAAACGGAAAAGCCCGCGCCGTTCAAATTGAGAAGCTCGCTTTCGTTTCCGTTGCCCTTGAACTTGCGGAGCAGGAATCCGCGCATTTTGACCTGCTCGGCCACTGCCTGCCCGATCCGGATGCCGGCCGGATTCCCCGCCGTCCCGCCATCATGCGCGTCCACTTCATATTTTCGCGCCGTGCCCGTGCCGGGTATCGGGACGCCGTTTTCGTCGAGCGCGGCCGTACCCGGATCGATGTCGAGCAGATAGCCTTCGCTCGGGGCAAGCTCCTGAATGTAATATTTTGCAGGATAGATCCGGCGGTCCTGCGTTTCAAACACAGGCAGGTAAATCGGGAAGTCTTCCGTCCCGTGGTTCGTCGCCGTGTCGCTGTTGCCCCAGATCAGCCTTGCATTCGCCGATGCGCAAGGCGCGCAGGAATTGTCAAATGCGATTTTGCCATTTTCGTCCGTGATCCCGATACAGACGATGTCGCCGGCCGTATGCGCAAGGCCAGACGGGTCCGTGATGCTTTCTTGGTAAAAAAGGCCGTAATACGCGCCCGCGAATGTGGCACAGCCCTGCGGCAGCGCCGGATCCGCAAATCCCGGGGCGCTTTCGGCTTTGTCGCGCTTTTGCAGCTCGATCTTTACATTCAACAGCGCATTTTGCGCGTACCAAGCCCCGTCGCCGTCGCTGTTTTCGCCGGCTGCCGTTTCATTCAAATCCTCCCATGTGCCGCCCGGTCGGCTGTCCGGCACAAGCCCATATTTTGAGGCTATGTTCAGTTCGATTTCGACGGAGGCGCGGTATCCGTACGGCACGGCCGTCTCAACGATTTTGCAGCGTCCCCCGTTCGATGCGGTCTCTGCCAAAAGACCTGTTTTGTACGTCCTCGTGCCCGGATCGTAATCCACAGAGACATTTGTGTCGCGCCAGCCCGAGCCGTCCCATTCCATGATTTTGAATGCGGCGCCCGCGAGCCGGTATGTATCGCCTTGCCCATTTTTGTCATAATCCATTTCCCGATAATCACCCTGCCAGCCGGCGTCGAGCTTTGTGATTTGGCCTTCGCCAAACCCGCCAAGCGACGCGCCAAGCGTGACAAAGCCCGACCTCGGCATCCAGTTCGTCATCACAATCTGCTTTTGATAGCCTGCGCTCGGTGGGTCAAAAGCGCTCATCGTTGACGGCAAAACGTATGGCGCCGAAACCGAAAAATAAAGGCGCCGATCGGTATAGGCATCCCTTGGCACATACAGATAGAGATCCGTATCGCCCGGCACCGCCTGTGCGTCCATGGGATTTCCGGCAGCGTTCCCGAGATAGGCCCCGGCAGGCGGAGGCCCATTGTCCGTGCGGATTTTCAGCTCTGCGGCGCCGCTCATGCCCGATATCGAAAACGGGCCGTAGCGGACAAAGCGGCCATTGTATGCATTTGCCTGCATCACGGCGCCGTCGGACACGCCGCAGAAAGAAGGGACGCTCTGCGTGGCCGAATTGCCCGCAGCCGCGACCAACTGCTTGATGACAGGCGCATTTCCGGCCGTTCCGATGTTTGAGCCGGTGAGCGCCCAGACCGCATCCTGCATCGCCCACTGCCGGTATGCATTGTCTGTGCCTGTATCGATTCCGTTGGATATCAAAATCTGAGGGGCATATGTCGCAAACGCGGTCGACCAGGACGGGGGCGCGCTTTCCGTATATACGGTTTTCACGCCCGCCGGCGGCGCGTTTTTCCCCATCTCGAGGCAAAACGCAAGCTGCGGGATATCCGAGCCCGCCGGCACATAATACTGTCGGTAACTGTGGCCGGAGCCATAGGGGTCGGCCTGGCCCGCAATGTGGAAAAAGTATGGGTAATCGACCGCAAGCGCCGCTATTTCCCTGCGGCCGGGATCAGGCGCCGGCATCCCTTCCGTGTTCGCCGCAGGATTTTCCCACGCGGCGACGATCTCGGCAAACGCGGCCATCGATACTGTTGCAAGCTTTCCGTCGGCGCCGACGAAAGCCGGGTTTGCAGACCCGTCCGGCAAGAGCGCACACTCCGGCAAAACTTCTTCGGCAACCCCATCTTCCGCCCGCTCGGCGTAAACGCCGCCGGTCGCCGGCGTGGCCTCCTCCCCCGCATTTGCGGCCGGCGCGGCCGGCGCAAAAACAAGAAAGCAAAGCAATCCGGCCATGGCTGCGGCCAATGCTTTGCGTTTTGCGATTATATCGATCTTTTTCACTGATATCACCTTCTTCACCTCAATAAGCATGGGCTTTCCCCACCGGCGCCGTTGTTTCTTTTTTATAGCATTAATGGGATTTTTTGTCAACCCTTATTTTTACATATTTATCATATTTTTGGAAAAATCAAATAGGGCATGTTTTTGCGGCCCATCGATAGGCTTCGCCAAGCGCACTAAAAAAGAGGCTTCGCGCCTCTTCTTTCCCATCAAATTATTTGCTCATCGTTTCCAGCCTTCACGGGCGATCTGCCGACCGAGCTCTTTCAGCTTCTTCCGCTGCGCGTCATAAGCCGGGCAGTACGCCCTGACGGTTTTATAGAAATCGGGCGAGTGGTTCATATGGATCATATGCGAAAGTTCGTGAATGACGACTGAGTCGATCGTTTCGTCGTCAGCCATCATGAGCATCCAGGCGAAATTCAGCCGCTTTTTGGCGCTGCAGCTTCCCCATCGGCCAAAGGCTGAGGTGATTTTGACGCCATCGGGGCGCAGGCCCATCAATGCCGCGCAGTGACGGACCCGCTGCGGGATGTGTTTCCCGGCCTCCCGTTTCAAGATGCACGAAAGAACGAACCGAATGCTGTCCTGCTCCAGCCCCTCTGTGATCAACAGCATCCCGTCCTCATACCGGCCCTTTACATAGCCCGGTTTCGAGACCCCCATCCCAGGCGAGCCGACGATCCTGCATTTTCGTCCCCGAAACGAAACCTCATCGCCATATCCGGGCAAAAATCGGCCGGCCGGATTGCTGTTTTGCGCTGCGCCGTCCAGATGCTTGTCGATCCAATTTTCCTTTGACTTCACAAACCGTTCGATTTCCCGGGCCGGCATGAATAGAGGGGCCCTCACCTCCAAACCTTTTGCGGTGATGTGCAGGGCTATCGTCTTTCTGTTCGATCTCACGAGTTTGTATTCTATCATATCCTTTTTCAATGTTACCACCGGCAAGGGGTTGGCGGCAAGCGAAGAACGGAACGCAGGGGGACGGTCCTTTTGGGTCGCGCCGCGACCCAAAAGGACCGTCCCCCTGCGTTCCCCCTGCGTTCATTGGCGGCGGCGAGGGCGTGAACTGTAACAATCCATCTGCTATAATAATAATCAACTGCTGTCGGCGGGATTGAAGTTGGGCATATTTGCCGCCAGGGAACGAAGGTCTGTAAAAGACGGTGGAAAGAATGGGATATCCTGCTTATTGCGGCTATGATACCAAGCGTGGAGGATGGAGTTTATGAAAAACGAATATATCAAGGTGTTTCGCGCGTTTTCGGATGAAAACAGAGTCCGCGTCCTCGAATTGCTGCGGGGCGGGGAGCAATGCGCGTGCGTGCTGCTCGAAGACCTGCAAATAAGCCAGCCCACCCTCTCGCACCATATGAAAATATTGCGCGACTCGGGGATTGTCAAGGATCGCCGTGCCGGCAAGTGGACATATTACTCATTCAACGAGGATGGCTGCGAATACGCCATAGGCCTGCTTGCAAAATTGACGCAAAGCAATCGCGGGCAAACGGATCTCATCGCCTGCCTCCTGCAAAAACTGCTGCTGCTGCGCCGCTGCGCAAAATACATTCATTTGCCGCAAGAGAAAACTCAGGATATTCGAACGCCAATCAGCGATTCCTTGTAGGGCTCGCCGATTATTGCCCCGGCGCGCGGCTTGCTGCTTTTACCCGCGTTTCCACGCCTCGATTTCTTGCTCGATCCATGCCGCGACGCAGCCAAAGCCTATGCCCTGTTTTGCGGACACGTCGATGACCGTGATGCCGGGGCGCAGCTTTTCCGCCCGCTCCCTGACGGCGCCTATATCGAAATCGAAAAACTCCAAGACGTCGATCTTGTTGATCAGGAGCAGGTCGGCTACGGAAAACATCAGGGGGTATTTCAGCGGCTTGTCGTCGCCCTCGGGCACGCTGAGGATCATCATGTTCTTGCAGGCGCCCGTGTCAAATTCGGCGGGGCAGACAAGGTTGCCGACGTTCTCCAAAATGATGAGGCCAAGGCCCCGCATCTCCGGGCTCTCAAGCCCCTGCCGCGTCATGCCCGCGTCGAGGTGGCACATCCCGCCCGTGTGAATCTGGATTGCAGGGACCCCGGTGCGCGCGACGGCCTCCGCGTCCACGCGGGAGTCGATGTCCGCCTCCATGACGCCGATGCGGTACTTGCCTTTCAGGCGCTCGATGATCCGGAGCACCGATGAGGTCTTGCCCGAACCGGGCGAGGACATCAGATTGATGAGGAAGGTGTTTTGCGCCTTCAGGTCGGCGCGCAGCCGCTCCGCCTCCAGATCGTTGTTTTCAAAAATGCTTTTCTTGATTTCCAATATTCTAACGTTTGCCATGGCCCACGAAATCCCCTTTCTTTGTTTTATCATAACATGAACACTGATGGTTTTCATAATAATCCCATCTGATTGCGGTGATTGACAGCGGCGGCCGGACATGCTATTTTGATTTTATAGGCAAACCGGCATGCCCGGGTTGCGCATTCTTGTTGGGGGGTTATTTATAATTATTATGATGAAACCCGGATGCTTTTCCGGGGGGAAGGGGGCTTTATGTTTGCTTTTAATTATGCGGAGGGCGCGGCTTTTTGGCCGTCATGGGGTGTTTGGCTTCTTGTTTTCGCCTTGCTCTTTGCTTTGAACGAGGTGTCACGAAGATTCAAATGGGCGGGGTTTTTCTGTTTTCTGATCCTGCCTGCCGGGCTTTCTGTCTTGTGGTTCACCGTGCTGCGCGACACGACGTATACGGACTGGTTCCATCTCGCGAAGGTGTATTCGTCCACGATCGGCTGCCTTGGGTTTTGGTGCATCCGATATGTGCGCGGCAAAAACAAGCTCGGGAAGGAATGGCGCCTTGCGGATATGAAATGGGCGCTCTGCTTCCCGCCGCTGATTCTCGCGATCAACATCATCGAGGCGGTCATCCGCGACATCCAGGTCGGCGCGCAGTACTGGGGCGAGCTCCGGTATCTGGCGGACGGGCATATGCAAGTCCTCGGCGGCCCGTGGAACTATATGAACGCGGCGGCCGGCGTCCTCAACATTATCACAATCACCGGCTGGTTTGGCATCACGCTGCGGCGGAAAACAAAGGGGGACGGCAGCCGCGACATGCTGTGGCCGGATATGCTCTGGATGTGGATCATCCCCTACGACCTCTGGAATTTTGCGTACACGTACAATTGCCTGCCGGGGCATTCCTGGTACGCGGGCTTTGCGCTTCTGCTCGCGCCGACGATCTGCAATTTCACGACCGGCAAGGGCGCGTGGCTGCAGCACAGGGCGCACACGCTCGCGCTGTGGTGCATGTTTGCGCAGACCTTTCCCGCGTTCATCGACACGGGGGCGTACGCGGTGAGCTCGACCAACAGCCCGGCGGCGCTCTTTGCGGTCAGCGCAGTGGCGCTCGGCTCCAATATCGCGATCTGCGCCTATATGGTTTACAAGGCCAAGACGACCGGCCGCAACCCGTACAAAAGCGAACTATACACAGACCTTGCGGTTTACAAAGCGATCAAAGCGCTCGCGGAGCCAAACGAGCCCGCGTAATTGCGAAAAGCCAAAAGATGGGGCCGGGAAAGCGGGGCAATGCCTTCCCGGCCGTTTTTGAATTGCGAATCGAGAGAGGTGAAGCAATGGAAAAGATTATGAAAGAAAAGGCGCTATGCCTTGCCAACCATATCAGCGGAAAGAAGCGGGGCGTGGTAAAATCAACGTATGCATGAATTGGGCGTTGTCATAGAGGTCGTCAGGCAGGTGGAACAGTTCGCCGGGGAAAACGCGCTCACGGGCAAAATCGAAGCGCTCGTCCTCCAGATCGGCGAACTGTCCTCCATGGTTCCGGCCTATATTGAAGCTGTCTACCCGGCGGCCATAGAAGGCACGATCCTCGAACAGGCGCGGCTCGAAATCGAGGTCTTGCCCGCCAATGCCCGGTGCAGGGCGTGCGGCAAGGCCTTCAACGCAAAAGAACGCAAAGGCGTATGCCCGCAGTGCGGCGGCAAGGAACTCGAGCTGCTCGGCGGCAGGGAGTTTTGCATCAAAGAAATCGCCGTCGCTTTGTAGCCGCTTTATGCGAATCGTGAAATATCCGATTTTAGAATTTTTAGAATGAACGCGCGATCGCGCCCGGCCACGGCTTTGAGCCGCTCGCAAACGCCAAGATCGTCAAAATCCAGCAGCCCGTCTTTTCCTGTCCCAATCCGTATGCCCGGTTTGACCGCCTCCCCATGAAAGTCCGAGCCGCCCGTAACCACAAGATCGTGCTTTTCCGCAAGGCGCAGATATCCGGCGCGTGCGCTTGCGTCATATGTCCCATAATAACATTCGATCCCTGCGAGCCCCATCGCGCGCAATGACGCAATATGCCTGTCCAATGCCCGCCCGTCCATGCGAAGCGAATCGGGATGCGCAAGCACCGCCGCGCCGCCCGCCGCCCGGATTGCCATAATCGCTTCTTCCGCGCCGGGTTTGGGGCGCGGGGTTTTGAAATACGCTTCGGAAGCCAAATACCGCTGAAAGGCGTCACGGGTGGCAGGCACATACCCGGCCCGCACCATCGCGGCGGCGATATGCGGCCTGCCAAGATACGGCCCCGGCGCCTGTGCCGCAACCTCTTCCCGCGTCAACCGAACGCCTTGACAGTTCAAAAACGCCAAAGTGCGATCAATGCGCTCATTGCGAAGCGCCATGAGGCGTTCGCACATTTTTTTCATTTCGGGATCGTCCCGGTCGATGAAATAGCCCAGAATATGCTGCTCGTGCTCCGCCTGAGTGCTGATCTCAATCCCCGGGATGAACGCAATCCCAAGCGCGTCCGCCGCGCTGCGGCTTTCATCTATCCCATCCGTCGTATCGTGGTCTGTGACGGAACATAGCCGCAATCCCGACCCGAAAGCCAGCCGCATGACATCAGACGGGCTGCACGCCCCGTCCGACCGGTTTGTATGAAGATGCAAATCCACAATCGCCATACCGCATTATACCATCTGCAATCCGCAAGCACATTGCCGCTATTGCCTATTGCAAACCGTCGGCAACCGTTTGGGAAGCGCTGATTAATTCAGGTGTGCGGATTAATCAGCGTTTCCTTAGGAAGTGGTGAAAAATAAAGTGGACAAATTTGGCGCAGGATTTTTTTCGGCTGACAAGGCGCAAAACGTAGCCGTACTGGTAGTACGGCGAGGCTTTGCAACGCAGTCAGGC
>JAITMX010000021.1 GCA_031290775.1 Eubacteriales Family XIII. Incertae Sedis bacterium | reverse complement strand
AACTCGCCGTGGAGTATGACAGCTATACGCACCACGCGAACAAAAGCAGTTGGGCAAATGACGAGCGCCGAACCACAGCTCTGCGGAGTGTGGGATATAACGTGATACGAATCAATACGGATCAGATTTACAGTGATATTGCGTTCGCAAAAGCGGCGCAAATCGTCGCGGATGGTTTGGGCAAGCGACTCCGCATAAGGGATGCCGGATTTCGATCCGCCCGGCAGCAACTTCGGTCGCTGTTGCCGCCGCATATGTATGAATTGTAACGCGGTTGATTGAGGAAGAAAACGGACTCAAATGATTGATTTCACAAATTGGCAAATTTCTCTTCCAATAAATGGAAAAACATTCCGCTTGTAATTGCTCGGCGGTTGTTGTAAAATAATTGTCGGTCTGTAAACTGTCGGCTATGTCGGCAGTTTCGTTGCCATTATGCAGGGAGCGCTTGCTCCCGTGAAATTTTTCGGAAAGGAGGAAACCGAATGCCGACAATCAACCAGCTCGTGAGAGAGGGAAGGCAGCGTTCTATCAAGAAGTCGACTGCCCCGGCACTGCTCAAGGGCCTGAACACGATCCACAGGAAGCCGACGGACGCGAGATCGCCTCAAAAGCGCGGCGTCTGCACGTCCGTGAAGACCGTCACGCCCAAGAAGCCCAATTCCGCGCTTCGCAAGGTCGCCCGCGTCAGGCTCTCCAACGGCATCGAAGTCATTGCCTATATCCCGGGCATCGGCCACAATTTGCAGGAGCATAGCGTGGTCATGATCAGGGGCGGCAGGGTCAAGGATTTGCCGGGTGTGCGTTATCACATCATCCGCGGCATCCTCGACACGTCCGGCGTGTCCGGCAGGCTTCAGTCGCGCAGCAAATACGGCGCAAAGAGGCCGAAACAAAAGTAAACAAAAACAACAAAAGCACGACAAACAATTGCAGGGGATTTCACAAAATCATAGATTTTGGAAATCTGTGCATAAGGAGTTCCATCAGCTCTGCCGGCTTCGCCGCCAATCGCTGTGACAACTCCATTATCATATTCGTACCGCGGCAGACAAAGCGTTGCTTATACTGTCGAGTACCGATGGCGGCCGAGCGCCGCCGCAAGGAAAGGGAAGAGGTAGCACATGCCGAGAAAAGGTAATATTCCAAAGCGCGAAGTACTCGCCGATCCCGTTTATGGCAGCATTGTTGTGACAAAGCTCATCAACAGTATTATGCTTGACGGGAAAAAAGGCGTGGCACAGACCATCGTCTATGACGCGTTTGACAAGATCAAGGAAGTGACAGGCGAGGACCCGCTCGAAATCTTCGAGAAAGCCATGAACAACATTATGCCGATACTCGAAGTCAAAGCGCGGCGCGTGGGCGGCGCCAACTACCAAGTGCCGATGGAAGTCCGCGCGGACAGGCGCCAGACGCTTGCGCTGCGGTGGCTCACGGGCTATACGCGCAAACGCGGCGAAAAGAAAATGAGCGACCGCCTTGCGAAAGAGTTGATGGACGCCGCAAACGGCACGGGCGCGTCGGTCAAGAAAAAAGAAGACACGCACAAAATGGCGGAGGCCAACAGGGCTTTCGCGCATTACAGGTTTTAAGGAAGTATCATGCCAAGACAATTTTCACTTGAGAAAACAAGAAATATCGGAATCATGGCGCATATCGACGCGGGCAAAACGACCGCGACCGAGCGTATCCTTTTTTACACGGGGCGCACCCACAAATTGGGCGAAGTCCACGAGGGCGCCGCGACCATGGACTGGATGGAGCAGGAGCAGGAGCGCGGCATCACGATTACGAGCGCGGCGACGACGGCCCAGTGGGACGACACGAGGATCAACATCATCGACACGCCGGGGCACGTCGACTTTACGGTCGAGGTCGAGCGGTCGCTTCGCGTCCTTGACGGCGCGGTGGCTGTGCTCTGCGCGAAAGGCGGCGTCGAGCCGCAGTCCGAGACAGTTTGGCGGCAGGCTGAAAAATACAGCGTCCCCCGTATCATCTTTGTGAACAAGATGGACATCATGGGCGCGGATTTCATACGCGTCGTCAATATGGTCAAGGACCGCCTGAAGGCCAACGCCGTGCCCGTGCAGCTCCCGATCGGCGCCGAGGACAGCTTTGTCGGCATCGTCGATCTCATCGAGATGGACGCCAAAATCTACAGCGACGACTTGGGCGTCAAATATGACGTGACGGAGATTCCCGAATCCATGAAAGCCGCCGCAGACGAATGGCGCGGCGCTTTGCTCGAGTCCGTGGCCGAGGCCGACGAGGAGCTTCTTTTGAAGTATCTCGACGGCAAGGAGCTCACGAAGGACGAGATCAGGACATCAATCCGCAAAATGACGATCGCCGGCGAAATGGTGCCGGTGCTCTGCGGAAGCGCTTACCGCAACAAGGGCATCCAGCCTTTGCTCGACGCGGTCGTCGCTTTCCTGCCGTCCCCCCTGGACATCCCGCCGGTCGTCGGGACCGACCCCCGCACGGGCGAAGAAAAGACGCGCGCGGCGAAGGACGACGGGCCGTTTGCGGCGCTCGCCTTCAAAATCATGGCAGACCCCTTTGTCGGAAAGCTCGCGTTTTTCCGTGTGTACTCCGGGCAGATCAACTCGGGTTCTTACGTTTACAACCCGACCCGCGACAAAAAAGAGCGGCTTGGGCGGATCCTCCAGATGCACGCGAACAAACGCGAGGATCTCGAAACGGTATACTCCGGCGACATCGCCGCCGCCGTCGGCCTCAAAGAGACGGGGACGGGCGACACGCTTTGCGACGAAAAGCACAAAATCGTGCTCGAGTCGATGGATTTTCCGGATCCTGTAATCGAGATCGCAATCGAGCCCAAGACGAAGGCCGGCCAGGAAAAGATGGGCGCCGCGCTTGCAAAGCTCGCGGAGGAGGACCCGACGTTCAAGACCTACACGAACGATGATACGGGGCAGACCATCATCGCGGGCATGGGCGAGCTCCATCTTGAAATCATCGTCGACCGCTTGCTGCGCGAGTTCAAGGTCGAGGCCAACGTTGGCAAGCCGCAGGTTTCCTACAAAGAAACGATTACGAATCCGGTCGAGGTCGATTACAAACACGCAAAGCAGTCGGGCGGCCACGGCCAGTACGGCCATGTCAAGATTCGCGTTTACCCGCGTGAGCCCGGGGCGGGTTTTGAGTTCAAAAACTCGATTGTCGGCGGCGTCGTTCCCAAGGAGTACATCCCGAAGATCGAGGACGGAATCAAGGAAGCCATGCAAAACGGGCCGCTCGGCGGTTTTCAGGTCGTCGATGTGGGCGTCGAGCTCTACGACGGTTCCTATCACGAAGTGGACAGCTCCGAGATGGCGTTCAAGATCGCCGCGTCGATGGCGTTTCGCGAGGCCGTAAAGAAAGCGGGGCCCGTGCTGCTCGAGCCGATTTTCAAAATCGAAGTGACGGTGCCCGAGGAATATATGGGCGACATCATCGGCGACCTCAATTCGCGGCGCGGCCGCATCGAGGGCTCCGATATGAATGCCGGCGCCGTCGCGGTGAGGGGCTTCGTGCCGCTCATGAGCATGTTTGGCTACGCGACCGACCTGCGTTCCAAAACACAGGGCCGGGGCGTGTATGTGATGCAGTTTGACCATTTCGACAAGCTGCCTGACAGCCTGTTGGACAAAATCAACAAATAGTATTTTCAGAGGAGGGACTTTACAATGGCGAAAGCAAAATTTGAGAGAACGAAGCCGCACGTAAACATCGGCACGATCGGCCACATCGACCATGGCAAGACAACGCTGACGGCGGCGATCACAAAGACTTTGTTCGACC
>JAITMX010000004.1 GCA_031290775.1 Eubacteriales Family XIII. Incertae Sedis bacterium | reverse complement strand
TCCTGGCGGGCGTCCGCAATGATTTGCCGCAGATACGCGGCCTGCTCCGGAAACAGGGCCTCCAGCGCCTCGCGCACGCCCGGCTCGCCGAACGCCCGCAGGGTTTTGATCTGCCGCTGTACAGCCTGGCCGTTTTCGTCCACCCCCTCCACATACGACAGATCGGCTTCCCAGCTTGACTCGTCCAGAGTGCCGTCCGTTGGCGAACTGGGCGAACTGGGCGAACTGGGCGAGCTGACCGAGCTGGCCGCGCTGGCCGAACCGCCCTCCGAATTTTCGGCGGGCTCCGCAGCATATGCGCCTTGCACCAGCGCAGGGTCGCCGAGTATTTTCGCCTCGTCAAATATGAGCGCTTCCATAGGGTAGCCTGTGTACCAGTCGGCGCTCCAGTAAAACTCGCCTATGCCCTGCCCGTAATTCTGGGGGTATCGCTGCTTGTTTTCGATGTCGGCCTTGAGGCTGCCATACAATTCCCGCAGCACGGCCTCGACTTCCCGGTCATAGGCCGCGCCCTCGTCGATGCGCACCTTGTCCCCTTCCGCATACGCGTTGTAAAGGCTGACAAGATAGGCAACGTCGTTTTGCGCGGTTCTCCGAAAAGTGTCCGTTTCGATAAAATTTTCGTTTGAAAACGCGTCAACCGCCTGGAAGGAGATTTTGCCCCCTTGCTTGCTTTGAAATTCCGAAAGCCGCTCCTCCCCAAACAGAAACAAAAGCATCGCGGAGACCGCAAACAGCGCGCAGAGCAAAAAGACGATTGCCCGGAAAGCAGTCCTTTCACGTAGTTTTGGCTTCGTTTCGTTCATTTCGTTCACCTCGTTCACCTCGTTTTCTTGGAGGCGTACGGGCGCCGGCTCGGGAAGCGGTACCGCTCCCTTAGATCTTTTCGATCTTGTAGCCGATTCCCCATACAACCTTCAGGTATCTCGGATTGCCGGGGTCGATCTCGATCTTTTCCCGGATCCTGCGGATGTGCACGGCAACGGTGTTTTCGGGATTGTAGGAGGGCTCGCGCCAGACGGCTTCGTAGATTTGCCCGATCGAAAAAACGCGGCCCGCGTTTTGCGTCAGGAACCTCAAAATGCCAAACTCGATGGGCGTCACCGGCACGATGTCGCCGTCAAGCGTCACGGTCTTGGCCTCGTCGTCGACCGCAAGGCCGCCGGCGCTGAAAAGGCCCTCCCGCTGCTCCATGCCGCCCAGCGATTTGTACCGCCGGATATGCGACTTGACGCGCGCGACGAGCTCGAGCGGGTTGAACGGCTTTGTAACATAATCATCAGCCCCGATGCCGAGGCCCGCGACTTTGTCGTAGTCCTCCGACTTGGCCGACAGCATGATGATCGGGATGTTTCGCCCTTCCCGGATCTTCATCGTCGCGCGGATCCCGTCCATCACGGGCATCATGACATCCATGATGACGAGGCAAACGTCCGCCTCGCGTTCCAAGATGCCGCACGCCTCCGCGCCGTCGGCTGCCGTCAGTACGCGGTAGCCTTCGGCCGTGAGATAGATTTCGATCGCGCCCGCGATTTCCCTGTCGTCGTCCGCAATGAGTATGGTGTCCGCGCCGTTCATGCCTGCCTTGCCTTCTCCCTTGTCTCCGTTTCCGTACGTGCTATGAAATAGCTTTGAGATGAGAATATCGCGCGCACCTTACGAAAAAACCACTTTGTCCCTTACGAAATTCTTAACGCGGATTACGTTTATATTACCCCGTGCCGGAAGAGCCTTCACACGGCGCCGAGCTCTTCGAGCATATCGCGCAGCTTCAGATACGTTTCGCAGACGATGGCCGGGCAGAGCGTGAGCTTGCGCGACTCGTCGCCCTCGAGCAGCTCGGCGCAATTCCACGCGCCAAAACGCTTCCGAAACCATTTCATCATTTCGGGGCCGGGGCCGCCCCCCGCCTTGCGGTCGCCATCCTCCGCGATGCTGAGCACAGCCATGGCGGCGCAGAGCGTGCCGCAGGCAAGGCCCTCGTGAAGCCCGCCGCAAAAAGCGCCCATCGCCTTGACAAGGCTGCGGTTTTGCCCGGGGCTCCCCCCCATGTCTTCAAGGCACATATTCATAATCGACTCGCTGCAGCAATGGCCTTTCAGCCGTTCTTCCAATACCCGTTCCTGCACATCCATTTTGACACCCGCTTTTTTGCAACTGCTTTTTGTAACTGTTTTTGTAATTGCTTTTTGCCCGCGCACCTGCTTTTCGCAAATGCCCGCATTTGTTATTGTACTATGCCCGCGCCGTCATTGCGAGAAATGTTCGTAATATGTATCAGCGTTTGCGCAGTATCATCAGGAAGTAGCCGAGGCCTTTCGGATACGCGCAGGCGCCGTCTTTGTTTTCCATGTTGCCGTCTTTGTTTTCCGCGCCGCCGCAAAACGCCGCGCAGGCGCAATAGGCCGCCGGGTCTTCGCCTTCCGGCACGATGTCCTTGAAATAGGCCGCAAGCGAGCCGTGGCCCATCACGGCCTGTGCTGCAAACCCGGCGAGCGCGTTTGTTTCGTCGCCGAAATATTCGAGCTCAAAACCCATTTCTTCAAGCATCCCCGCGAGTTCGCCCACTACGAACGCGCCGTCCATCATCACGGACGAGGGCCTTTCGTTTTCGCCGCAAGCCCCCTCGGCTTTTGGGCGGCTTGCTTTTTCGCGCGCGTCCGCGAGCATTTTTGCAACTGCTTCCGGATCCGGGTCTTTGAGATAAAGATCCGAGATGATGAGTTTTCCGCCGGGTTTCAGCACACAGTAGGCCTCAAACGCCGCGTCCTCCCGAAGGCGCATGACCGAAAGGCTGCACTCCATGAATACCGCGTCGAAAGACTTTGACTCGAAATCAAGAAACTGCGCTTCCATCCGGCGCAGATCGAGCCCCGCGTGGCGAGCCTTGCCGTTGTCAACCAGTTTGCTTGACAGATCGATGCCCGTCGCCTCGAAGCCGTAGCGCCCCGCAAGCAGGGCAACCGTATCGCCCTCGCCACAGCCCATGTCGAGAACCTTCGCGCCGCCCGGGAGCTTCGCCGTCTCGACCGCTTTTTGCGTGAGGGCCGCGCCGCCCGGCCTGATCATCGCCATGCTTTTTCACTCATTTGCCACCGCTTTCCGGCCGCGGCGTAATACCCGCAAAATGGCACAAGCCGCTCGTCCTCTGTGAAGACCTGCACACGGCAGCGTCGCAGCCGTTCCGCGTCGAGGTTTGTGTCGTCCATAAAGCTCATGCCGGATATTGTAAACATATTGCTTTTGAACATATGGATGGCCTCGTCGAAACTCATCGCGCCGGTGGGCAGCAGGCCGTCGCGGGGGCACGGATCGGTCGCCGCAGGCCCGCTTTCCGAAGGCTCCGGGACGTCCCATTTGTTCAGGACAAAATCGCGGTCGCGCCGTATGATCTCAAGCGGGTCCGTCGCGCCCGGGCCGCAGCAGGGCACATCCGGCGCGTCCGTGCCGCAGCAGGCGCCGTCTGCCGCTGTTTCGCCCGGGCCGCAGCAGGCGCCGCCGCTTGACAGGGGGCGGAGGGCGCCGTCCGCTTCTTTCAAAAACGCGGCGCAAAAACAGCACAGCGGATGGCCTGTGCTGATCGGCGCGAGATCGGATTTCTTCACGCGCCCGCCTGTTTGCTTTTCGATCTCGTCCATGACGGCAAACATCGTGACGCGTTCGCCATAGTCCCCGTCCGCGTTCCTTTCGTCAGGCTGGCGGCCGAAAAAACTCGCGGGCTGGAAGTGGACGCCTTTGACAACGGAGAGGTTGGCCAGCATGAAATCAAGGATCGCGCCCACCTGCGGGAGATTTACGTTTTTCAGGATTGTCGGCACGAGCGTGACGGGAAGGCCGGCTGCGCCGCAATTGCGTATGGCGGACTGTTTTTTCGCAAACAGCGGCTCGCCGCGCAGCGCAAGACACACGCGGTCGTCCGTGCCGTCAAACTGCAAAAAGACCGTCGACAAACCGGCGGATTTCAGCGCCTTTGCGTAAGCCGCGTCTTCCGCGAGGCGGCGGCCGTTTGTGTTGAGCTGAACATACTCAAAGCCCTTTGCTTTGCACAGGCGGATGATGTCCGCGAGGTCGTCGCGCACCGTCGGCTCGCCGCCCGAAAGCTGGATGTTGAATTTGCGCTCTTCGCCAAGCTCGGCAAGGCGATCAAGCCGGAGCCCGATATCAGCAAGCGACGGATCGCGGTCTGTTTGCGGATCACGGCTTGCTTGCGGGCCGTCCGGCTTTTCCGCCTCCGCAAAGCAATAGGGGCAATGCTGGTTGCAGCGGGCTGTCACGTTGAGCAGGACGCAGCAAGCCGTCATCAGATGATTCTCGCACACGCCGCAATGCAGCGGGCATTCCGTATTCAGGATATCGCCGCCGTCTTCCGCGCGTCCGCTTTCCGCAAGGCCATTTTCCGCAAAGCCATTTTCCGCAAAGCCCGCGAAAGCCCCCCTTGCGCCTTTTGTTACAAAAACGCGCGGCGGGACGGTGACGGACGGGAACGCGAGCCAGCGCTCAAACGCGTCCGCGTCCTCCGACGCGAGCACACGCGACGCCACGTGGTCCGGGCAATTTTTCTCAAGATAAACAGCGTCGCCCCGGCGCACATAGCCCGCAGGGACAGGACGCCCGCAGACAGCGCAGACGCTCTGGCAGAGGTACAGCTTCGACTCTGTTGTTGTTTCTTCTGCACCCCGTTTTGAACCCGTCATTTTCCGACAAACCCCGCGACGAGGCGGCCGCATTCCTGTGTGCCGACCTTGATCTTGCCGTCCGTCAGTATGTCGGGCGTGCGGTAGCCAGCGGCAAGACAATCGCCCACGGCCTTTTCGACCGCGGCGGCTTCCGTGCCGAGATTCAGCGAATAGCGCAGCAGCATCGCGGCCGACAAAATCGTCGCGACGGGGTTGGCAATGTCCGAGCCCGCGTACTTCGGCGCGGAGCCGTGGATTGGCTCGTACAGGCCAAAGCTGCCCTCGCCGAGGCTCGCGGACGGCAGCATGCCGATGGAGCCCGTGATCTGGCTCGCTTCGTCGGACAGGATGTCGCCAAACATATTGCTTGTCGCGAGCACGTCAAACTGTTTCGGATTTTTGATGAGCTGCTGCGCCGCGTTGTCAACGTACATATGGTCGAGCTTGACCTCGGGGTATTTGACGTGGACTTCTTCCATGACCGCGCGCCAGAGCCGCGAGCTGTCGAGGACGTTGGCCTTGTCAACGCTTGTCACATGCCCTCCGCGTTTCATCGCCATATCAAATGCCACGTGCGCGATGCGCTTGATTTCAAATTCGGTGTACTGCTCGACGTCGTAGGCAAAGCGCCCCGGCGGCAGCGTTTTCTCGCCGCGCAGATGATCGACGAGCTTGCCGAAGCCCGACGCCTCGCCGATGGTCTCCGTGCCGCGCTTGCCGAAATAGATGCCGCCAGTGAGCTCGCGGACGATGAGGAGGTCGAGGCCGCCCTCGATGATTTCGGGCTTGAGCGGGCAGGCAAAGGACAGCTCGCCATAGACCATCGCAGGCCTTAGATTTGCGAACAGGCCGAGTGCCTCACGCAAGCCGAGGATTGCCGCCTCAGGCCTCAGGCCGCCGGGCTGGCTGTCCCACTTGGGGTCGCCGACCGCTCCGAGCAGGACGGCGTTGCTTGCCTTGCATTTTTTGACCGTCGCCTTTGGAAGCGGATCGCCGCCCGCGTCGAGCGCCGCGCCGCCCGCGAGCAGATACTCGTATTTGAAGCGATGCCCGTATTCCTTGCCGACCGTATCCAAGACGGGGATCGTTGCGTCCACGATTTCCGGGCCGATCCCGTCCCCCTTGATGACCGCAATATGATAATCCATTATTTACCTCCCGCTTGTTTGCTGTTATTGCTTGGTTTTTGACCGGATATATTCCACCAGGCCGCCGCATTCGATGAGTTTTGACATGAACTCGGGCAGCGGCTCGGCTCTGTAAATTTCGCCTTTCGTTTCGTTTGTGATGATGCCGGCGGCGAAGTCGATCTTGATCTCATCGCCGGCATCGATGGCCTCGGCGGCTTCTTTTGATTCGAGAATCGGGAAGCCGATGTTGAAAGCATTCCGGTAGAAGATGCGCGCGAAAGACTGCGCAATCACGGCCGCGACGCCCGCGGTTTTCAATACGAGCGGCGCGTGCTCGCGCGACGAGCCCGAGCCGAAATTGCGTCCGGCCACAATCACGTCGCCCGGCATGACGGCCTTTGCAAAGTCCGCGTCGATATCCTCCATCGCGTGCCGCGCAAGCTCAGCCGGGTCCGAGATGTTCAGATACCGGGCAGGGATGATGACGTCCGTGTCGACATTGTCCCCGTATTTGTATGCTTTCCCCATTGTGCCTCCTAAATATCCGCAGGGTCGGTGATGACGCCTGTCACTGCTGATGCCGCCGCTACTGCGGGGCTCGCGAGATAGACCTCCGAGCGCACGTGCCCCATGCGTCCGACAAAATTTCTGTTTGTCGTCGCAATCGCGCGCTCGCCCTCTGCCAGCACGCCCATATGCCCACCAAGGCAGGGGCCGCAAGTCGGCGTCGAAAACACCGCGCCGGCTTCGACAAAAATCCGCGCCCACCCGTTTTCCACGCAGTCCAAATAAATTTCCTGTGTGCCGGGGATGATGATCAGGCGCACGCCGTCCGCGACTTTTCTATCCTTTAATATACGCGCGGTGATTTCCATATCCTCATGCCTTCCGTTCGTGCAGGAACCGATGACGGACTGGTCTATCTTCACGCCTTTTGCCTCGTCGATGGTTTTTGTATTGTCGGGCAGCGGCGGAAGCGATACGGTCGGGCGCAGCGCCGAGAGATTGATCGTATACGAAGCTGCGTATTCCGCGTCCGGGTCGGCCGTGAAAACCCTCGGCGTTTTCGCCATCGTCTTTGCGGGATGCGCCGCGATGTATTCGCGCGTCTTGCCGTCAACGGAAAAAATCCCGTTTTTCGCGCCCGCCTCGACCGCCATATTCGCAATCGCAAAACGGTCGTCCATCGAGAGCGCAGCCACGCCGTCCCCTGTGAATTCCATCGAATTGTAGAGCGCGCCGTCTACGCCGATTTTGCCGATGATGTGCAAGATGACGTCCTTGCCGCTCACCCACGGCGGCAATGCCCCTGTCAGCTCAAAGCGGATAGCCACCGGCACACGAAACCACGCGCGGCCCACCGCCATGCCCGCCGCCGCGTCCGTCGAGCCGACGCCCGTCGAAAACGCGCCGAGCGCGCCATAGGTGCAGGTGTGCGAATCCGCGCCGATGACGACATCCCCTGCGGTCACGAGCCCCTGCTCCGGCAAAAAAGCGTGCTCGATGCCGACGCGCCCGACTTCAAAATAGTTGACGATGCCTTGTTCCGCCGCGAAGCCGCGAAGCTCCTTTGCCAGCTCCGCCGCCTTGATGTCCTTGTTGGGCGTAAAGTGGTCGGGCGTCAAAACGATTTTCGCCTTGTCGAAAACTTCCTCCATGCCCATTCGCGCAAATTCCCTGGCCGCGACGGGACCTGTGATGTCGTTTGCAAGCACGACGTCGAGATCCGCCTCGATGAATTGCCCGGGATATACAAAATCGTAATCTGAGTGCGCGGCAAGGATTTTTTGTGTCATTGTCATGCCTTTACTCATGTCTCATCTCCTCATAATACATCTTGTTGACGGCGTTGATGTAAGCCTTGATGCTCGCCTCAATAATGTCCGTCGAAAGGCCGCGGCCCGAAAACGTGCCGCCACTCCCGCTTTTGAGCACAATGCGCGCGTCCCCGAGTGCGTCCTCGCCCTCTGACACAGCGCTGATCTGATAATCCTCAAGCTCAAACTGCCCCCCCACGATCTTGTCGATCGCCTTGAACGCGGCGTCAATGGGGCCGGCCCCCCTCGCGACCTTTTCGGACAACCTGCCGTCCCTGTTCATGGAAACCGTCGCCGTGGCGGTAATCGTGTTGCCGCTGTTGATCACATAATTGCTGAGCGTGAACGTCTTTGGCACCTGCACCGCTTCTTTCGCGACGATGGCCTCAATGTCTTTATCATAAACTTGTTTTTTGCGGTCGGCAAGTTCTTTGAATTGCCTGAACGCCGCGTCCAGTTCCTCGCCTTGCATGGCATAGCCGAGCTCCGACAGCCGATTGCGAAACGCATGCTTGCCGCTGTGTTTGCCAAGCACAAGATTGCTTGCCTTGCGGCCGACCGATGCGGGCGTCATGATTTCGTAGGTTTCCGCTTTTGCGAGCACGCCGTGCTGGTGGATGCCCGCCTCATGCGCAAAAGCGTTTTCGCCGACGATGGCCTTGTTGGGCTGCACCTTGACGCCCGTGATGCGCGTGAGCAGCGACGATGAGCGCAAAATCTCCGTCGTGTCTATATTGGTTGTGACCCCAAATAAATTTTTGCGGACGTACAGCGCCATGATGATTTCTTCCATGGCCGCGTTGCCCGCGCGCTCGCCGATGCCGTTGACCGTGCACTCGACCTGCCTCACGCCGCCGCGCACGGCCGCAAGCGAATTTGCCACGGCAAGCCCGAGGTCGTTGTGGCAGTGCGAAGAAAGGACAACGCTTTCCAGCTCCGGCACGCGTTTTTGGATTTCCCTGAAAAACGCCTCATGCTCCTCGGGCGTGGCATAGCCGACCGTGTCGGGCAAGTTGACCGTCTTCGCCCCGGCCGCAATGACGGCGCGCACGACGGTGGCAAGAAAGCCCATGTCCGAGCGCGTCGCGTCCTCAGCGGAAAACTGCACGTCGGAACAGTAGCCGACGGCGCGCTTTGTCATCAGGACTGCTTGCTCCAGCACTTCTTCCCGCGTCATCTTGAGTTTGTATTGCATATGAAGGTCGGATGTCGCGAGGAAGAGATGAATCCTCGGGCCCTCGGCGCTTTTCACGGCCTCCCAAGCGGTGTCAATGTCATCGCTTGACGCGCGCGCAAGGCTCCCGATCGTGCAGCCGCGGATTTTTTCCGCAATCGTCTGTACAGACTGAAAGTCGCCGGGGCTGCTGCTCGCAAAGCCCGCCTCAATCACATCAACGCCCATACGCACCAGTTGTTTCGCCATCTCAATCTTTTCTTTGAGGTTCATGCTCATGCCGGGCGACTGCTCGCCGTCCCGCAGTGTCGTGTCAAAGATGATTACTTTGCTTTTGTCGTTTTTGTCCACCATGTTGCGCCTCCATAAATGAAAAAGCCCCCGAAGCAAATTGCCTCGGGGACGGAATTTCTCCGCGGTACCACCCCGCTTGCCGGGCATGCCGGCCGCTCTGCAGGATTCTGTCAAATCCCCGGCTTTGGTAACGGTGCCTGCCGTGCCTCCCTACTCGCCCATTCGCTTTCAGAAAACCTGCTCCGGAGTGAGTAGTCTTTCGCTTTCGCCGGGGGCTTGCACCAACCGCCCCGTCTCTGCACGGCTTCCAAAAAAGACGCTCTCCATCATCGCATTTCATAATTATTCAATTATTGCTGATTTTACAGGGTTTCAAGCGCACTGTCAAATAAAAAGGGGGGGGGGTGCTTTTTTCAGCTCACACAACGAGGGCGTAGGTATAGAGGCTGATTGACAGGCCGCTGCTTGTGCCGCCGCCTGCCTCGCCGCGCCGCGCGGTCACTGTCTTGCCATCCGCGGTGAACGTATAGCGGTCCCCAAAGTGGCTCGTGAGCGTTTCCGCGAGGTTTGCCGCGACGTCATATTCATCGTCCGTGAGAAACGCATGCCCGTGCAGCGCGACCGCGCCGTCGAGCGTGTCCGCCCCGGCAAGCAGGGAATCGCCCACGACTTCACCGCCATCCGTGAACAGCGCCCACGCGATGCCGCGGATGTTGAAGCGATGCTCCACGCTCACCGCGCCGTCGCCGGCGGGGGCGAGCACAACGCCGCTTGGCGTCAGCGCCTCTACGGTCTTGTCGTTTTTCGCCGCGTACTGCCCGGACGCGTCGCGGACGCCTTTCGCGAGCTCGTCCGGAGGCCTGCCCGCGAGCGTCAGCGTCAGGTCGCCGTTTCGGACCTTGTCCGCGCCTACGGTCACAATCAGATCCGCGCCAGCGGCCTCAGAAGCGATGCGGCTGTTTTCAACGGCATCCCCCGCGATTTGGATCGATGGCGCATAGCCCTTTGCCACACTGATTTCGCGGTCGAAGCCGAGCGTCACGCGGATGTACTGCGTTTCGTCCGTGCCCTCGTTGTATGTTTCGAGGGCCGCCGTTTCGAGAACAGGGGAATTTGCCGCGTCGTAAACCGCGCCGCCGCAGCCTGCGAGCGCCGCCGCAAAGGCAAGCAGGACGGCCGCGGCAAGGGCGCCCAAAGGCAAGGACGGCGGGCGGGCGGGCCCCGGCGGGCGCTCAGTCCAAAAACGGCGCAAGGACTTTGACATCCCTTGCCCCCTCCGTATCCCGCACTGCCACGATTTCGGCGCGCACCCCGTAAAGCGCCCGCGCCGTTTCGCCCGTGACCGTCTCTTCCGCGCCGCCGATGAGCATTTCGTCTTTTGACTTCACCGCCGCCACCTGCGCGCCGAGCAGCAGCGCGTGGTTTGGGTCGTGCGACGTGAAGACGACGCCCTTGCCGGATGCGGCCAAATCCCGAAGCACCGCGAGCACGCGCATCTGGTTTGACACGTCGAGGTTTGCGGCGGGCTCGTCGAGAAAGAGAAAGCCCGCGCCCTGGCACAGCGCGCGCGCGATGAGAATCATCTGCCGCTCGCCGCCGCTGACTTTTGTGTAGGCCCGGTCTTTCAGGTGTTCGATTCCAAGGAGGCCCATCGCGTCTGCGGCGCGCAGCCGATCTTCCTTTGACGGCGCGGAAACCGCCGAGGCGAGCCCGGCGCGGCCCATGAGCACGATATCAAACGCCGTGAAGGCAAAGGGCGGGTCATGCGACTGCGGCACGTAGGCGATCGCCGCCGCGCGCCATCTGCGGCTCATCCGGAAGAGGTCTTTGCCGCCGAGCAACACCTCTCCGGAAAGCGGCGCAAGCGACCCGAGCAGCGTGCGGAACAGCGTCGTCTTGCCGATCCCGTTCCGCCCGAGGATGCACAATATCCCGCCCGCAGGTACGTCAAGCGAAACGCTTGACAGCACCGGCACGCCGCCATACCCGCAGGACAGGTCGCGGATTGACAAATAAAGATCGGCATTCCCTATTCTCATGGCGCCTGCCTCGCGAGAATTTGCTCCGCCTGCCCGCGCGTCAGCGGATAGCCGAAAATCGTTTGATAAAAATCCTGTACTTCCGCGGCCATATCGAGGTCTTCAAACAGCTCCGGGTGGATTGTTTTTGCCATATACTCCACCAGCAGGATTTTTTGCAGCCCCATATCCCAATAGAAAACGCCGGACGGCGTCAGGACGACCTGTTTGTCCCGGATCGCTGAGATGCCCGCATACTTTGGGTTTGCATAGGCGCGCGCCGCCACTTCGTCCGCCGCCCCGCCCTCGCTGCCGCTCATGCCGCAGTGGTCGATGAATATCCAGTCCGGATTCCACGCGGCGAGTTTTTCCGCGTCGGTGTTGATCCGGTTGCCGCCTTCAAGCTCTTTGGAGACCGCCGTCCCGCCCGCCGTTTCGATTGCTTCAATAATGTCCGAGCCGCGCCCGTAGGTGGTGAGGATGTCCGTCCCCGCGTAGTAGACTTTGGGGCGGCCGCTCTCGGGCAGCCCCGCCGTCCGCCCTGCCACGAGCGCAAGCCTTTCGTCAAACCATGCCGCGTACACGTCGGCGCGGCCCTGCGCCTCCGCGCCGATTCCCGACGCAAACACGCGCAGCAGCTCTTTGACGTCCGCGAGCGATTTTGTCGTCGCGCCTTCGACCCACGCGACGCGCGCCTTGTCCAAAACCGCCGTTTCGTTGGGGCGCGGGAACGTGTAGACGAGGTCGGGCTTGTAGGTCAATAATTGTTCGATGTTGACGGCCGCGTGCACGTCCTCGAGCACGGGCAGGCCGCCGATGTTTGCAAACACTTCCTCCGCCCACGGGAAGTTTTCCGTCTGCACATCCGCGCGCGCCACAATGCGGTCTTCGGCGCCGAGCAGGACGAGCGCTTCGTAGGACGGCCCGTACACTGCCGCAATGCGCTCCGGGACGAGCGGCACTTCCGAAAGCGTCCCGTCAAATTGTTTGATGTTGCGAATCTGCGCGCCCGTGCCGCCGATGCCTCCGCTGCCGCTGCCGTCCGCGCCGCCTGTTTTCAGGTTGCCGCCAAAGCCGCCTTTGATCGTGAGGCCCGCCGGGGCCGTCGGGGCGCCGGGCGCGGCGGCCCCGGCGCCGATGCCGCCGCTGTCCGCGCGCTTCAGCGTCAAGCTGCCGCCGTCGATCGCCGCCAAGGCCCAGCCCGCCCCGCCAAAATCGTTTTCGAGCGCGTCCCCGATCGCCGCCGCGACCGCCGCCGCGCCATCGCCGACAAACACGCTGACAGGCTGCAGCGCGCAGTCGCCGCAAGGATTGGATGCCTGGTCTTTGTACACGTTCATCGTATGCCCAAGATAGGTGATGACGCCCGGCTCGCTCAGCGCCCCTTCCACCTCAATGCGGTAATCCGCGCCCTTTCCGCCGCACCCCGAAAGCAGAAACGCCAAAAGCAGCGCCCCGGCAAGCAGCACCCGGCACCCGCCGCCCGCCCATGTCTTAATTCTCATTCCCATCATCATCACTCCTTCCCGCTTCTCGCCAGCAGCGCGAGGAACAGCGGCGCGCCGATGAGGGCTGTCAGGATTCCGAGCGGCAGCTCGATCGCGAGCGCTGTCCGGCAGACATCGTCCACGGCCATGAGGAAGACCATGCCGACGAGCAGCGAAACGGGCAGCAGCTTGCTGTAATTTGGGCCGACAAGGAGGCGCGCGATGTGCGGGACGATGAGGCCCACCCACGCGATCATGCCGCCGACGGCGACCGAGCCCGACGTGAGCAGTGTCGCGCAGAGGATCACGACGCCGCGCGTTTTGGCCGCGTCCACCCCGAGCGCGCCGATTTCCTCATCCGACAGCGACAGCACATTCAGCCGGTGCCGCAGCAAAAACAAGCCGATGAAGCCGATCAAAAGCGGCACGAGCATGAGCGTGATATCGTCCGAGGTCACATAGGACAGGCCTCCCATGAGCCAAAAGGTGATTGTCGGGAGCTCGTCGTAGGGGTCGGCGATGAGCTTGACGCCCGAGATGAGCGCCGAAAAAATCGCCGTGATGACCATGCCGCAGAGCACGAGCGTCACGGTGTTGTCGCGCGCGCGCCCGGAAAAACGCAGGCCGATGGAGTACGACACGAGGACGCCGACGAGGCCAAAGGCGAAGGCAAGGCATTGCAAAGGCAGTTTGCCAAGGCCGAGAAAGATCGAAAGCGCCGCGCCAAAACTCGCGCCCGCCGCCGCGCCGAGGATGTCGGGCGAGACGAGCGGGTTGCGGAAGATGCCCTGGTATGTCGCGCCGGACACAGACAGGGCCGCGCCGATGAGCAGCGCGGCGATCAAGCGCGGAAACCGGGTGCTCCAAAAAACAATCGCGTCCATGCCATCCGCGCCGCCCGCGCCGCGCAAGGTGAGCAGCGCAAGCAGATCCCCCGGCGCGATGGCATAGCGCCCAACGCCGAGCGACACGACAAAGACGGCAGCCAACAACGCCGCCAAAACCGCGTATACCGTTTTCATCCTGCCCGCAAACATCTCAGTTTATATCCCGCCTCACTCAATCACGACAGACATATCGGCGGGCTTGCCGAAATATATCCATGTCGTCGAGATCGCGTCTACCCCGGTTTTTGCGTAGTCGCCCGCGTTTTCAGCGTTCACGCCGCCCGCCGCGATGAGGCGGATATCCCGCCCGCGCGCCTTTGCCGCCGCCCGCGCCTGCGCCACGATCTGCGCCAATTCTGCCGGCGGCACCTTGTCAAACTGCAGCGCGTCCGCGCCCGCCCACGCCATGAGCAGGGCATCCTCCGCCGACACGACCTCGACGCAGATTTCCTTGTCGCAGGCGCGCGCTCGCATACCGGGCAGCAACGCCGCAAGCCCCTCGTAGCCGTCCGGTATTTTTGATAGGTGCTTGTCAAAGATCAGGATCGTTTCGCCGAGCCCGAGCCTGTGCGGCAGCGCCCCGCCCGCCACGGCCGCCTCGATCGAGACCGCCTTGGTGCCCGGAAAGACCTTGCGCGTCGTCAGCACCGCGATGCCCGGGGCCTCCGCCCGCGCCGCCGCGACGAGCTTTGCCGTGCGCGTCGCAATCCCGCAGGCGTACTCAAACAAATTGAGCGTCACCTTCCATGCCTTGTGGATGTCCGCCGTCCGCCCACGGGCCCGCAAAAACACCTCGCCCGCCGCCGCCCGGTCGCCCGGCCGCGCCGTCTGCACGACCGCAAGCCCGCAGCGCGCCAAGATATCCTCCGCCGCAGGCACACACGCGAGCACCACAGGGTCCCGGCTGAAAAAGCCGATGCTGCCCGCCGCCGCGCCGGTCCCCAAAAGCTCCGTCGTCAAATCAAGATACGGCACATCTTCCAAAATCCATTCGTCTACCATGTTTCGCGTGATCATTGTGGCGTCATCTCCTTTTTTCGCGTGTTGGCTATTTCTTGAACACAAAAAGATATTCATGTGCCAAAAGCAAAAAATTGTATTTAATACTCTGGCTTTTCCAATACCCTGTCGCCGTGCAGTTGTGCTGTTGTTTGATAATAATCTCCTTGGTCTTGAACCCTGCCGATTCGAATATCTTCATCACATTGAAACTCATTGGTATTACATGCCCTTTCTGGCGGGTATCACCCATAAGCATCGCACAGAACTTGCCTTTTTTCAGCACACGGTAACTCTCCGCCGCAACTGCCCTCATTTCTTCCAAAAATTCCTTGACGGTAAAATGCGAAAGATCGGCATCAATATCCTCGCTATATGAAATGATATTGGCATATGGCGGATGCGTACAAATTAAATCTATACTCTTATCTTCAATAAATGATAAACTACGGGCATCGCCTTTTTCAATTCTTACATTCCCGGCATTCTCATATTCAAAATCACACTTTTCTTCGCATCGACGAAGTGCCGCGCCATTCACGTCAACGCCAATAATATTACGATTGAGAAGTTTTGCCTCTACAAGCGTTGTTCCGCCTCCCGCGAACTGATCAAGAATTGTATCTCCTTCTTGCGAATACCGCAAAATGATATTGCGTGGGATATATGGAGACCAGTTTCCGCGATATTTTCCGTCATGCGTAGCCCAATCTCCGCGATCAGGAAAACTCCATACCGTGTTTAATTCAAGTTCAAAATCCTCTGGGGCATATTTCTGAATTTTCATCGTGTCATTTACCTTTCGGAACAGGCAGCCCAATATTATCAAGCGGTATATAGTCAAAATAATATTTACATTTTACAGAAATAATATAGTCGAGAGTATCCTTGTATGCTGGCTTGTTGAACCATTTGCTGTTCAGCAGGTATGCATATTCGACCTCTTTATTTAGTGGGGCAAATAGCTTTGTATACTGTTTTTTCTTGAAGTCACACGTCTGTAGTTTTTCATCCACAGAACCACTAATTTGTTGATATTTCTTTTCGATGATATAAATAGTATTTTTTGCGATCACAAATATAGCATCGTCAGGCCTTACTTGTTTAGAAATAATACTCTTCCAGTCATACTGCGGAATTTCATTCAGGTAACGATAAAGTCCACGCTGCTTAAAAATCTCTCCAACTTCTTTGCCTTTATAATACACGAGAAATCTCGAACACACTACTTTTGGCGCATCATTTTCTTTCACCAGATAGTCCTTCTGTATGGAAATAAAGGTGGCCAAATCTGTTTTAGCCTCAAAATGCAATCCTGTTGCTGTATTTGCACCGCCAATGCCTTTTTCTTTCATGGGTTCACCTTTCATTCTTGTTTTCCGTCAATGAACAAGTCTGTGCAAATGCCATTCTCCCCTTTCTTTGAAACCGACAAGCCAGTCAGTAAAATTGCGGGCCGTCATAATCATAAACCTCTCAATTCAAAATCAGCAATTCACTGACGCGGCCACGGGCCTCGCCGTTGCAATTAATCATTCTCGTTGCTTCCACCCTTCGGATAGACAGCCTCGAATACAGACGGTCAAAGAAATCATCCCCCACATCTGAATTTTTCGGGTCAGAGTTGCTCACGACTACCTTTGCGCCCACCCTGCCTATCTTTTCGACATATTCAGCAAGTTCCATTTGTGCATTGTCGCCAAACAAATTCTCCGTATATGCCGTAAAACTCGCCGTTTCTGTCAATGGGCGGTATGGCGGGTCGAAATACACAAAAGTCTTGTCATCCACAAATGATTCTGAATCTCTATAGTCACCACATACAATCTCTACCTTTTGCAACTTCGCCGAAATCTCCCTGAGATTCTTTTCATCGCAAATCAAAGGGTTTTTATACGACCCCATTGGCACATTGTATTCGCCCTTGCGATTTACGCGATAAAGGCCATTGAAACAAGTTTTGTTGAGGAAGACAAATAGCGCGGCACATTCCAAATCAGAAGCATTCGCGCCATTCGTTTTTTTCTCGTTGAACTGCACCCGTTTTGCGTAATAATATTGTTTTCTTGCTTCCTCGTTTGCCGGGACATAATCCTTTTGAAAATCGTACAGCATGCAAATCAATTCATTCACAGAGCTCTTGATAGATTGGTATGTGCATATGAGCTCTTTGTTTATATCGCTAATATACAAAGCATCAAGATCAAAGTTGTTTAGAATGTCGAAAAAAACAGCGCCGCCGCCAACAAATGGTTCAGCATATCTGGTATATCTCTCCCCCAAGCCTTTTGGGTATGTATCCCGTATCTTGCTTATCAGTTGGCCTTTTCCCCCTGCCCATTTGACAAATGGTTTTAATGCGGTTTTACTATTCTTTGTCATTGCTGTTTCACCCTTAATATTTCCCTGCGAAATTTATGTCCATTATAGCACAGCCCATTCAAGAATAAAACATCGTTCGCGAACAAAAGTTCTTGGCCTCTGTCCATTTATTCCATCTCGTGCTGCGCCGCGTCGTGCTCGCCGGGCCAAAATTTGTAGACCCACTTGTCCGACCCCTTGTACTGCACGCAAACGAGGCAGCCGGGTTCCGTCAAATAATAATTGCTTCGCAGCTCTTTCGCGATTTGCTCAATTGCCGCGGGGTCGCGCGCTTCGTCCGCCTTGCCGAAGTCCTTGATGATGCGGAACGCGTCCGGGCGGCCCGAGAGATAGGCCATGAAGTACGGTGACTGCGGGAAGGCAGGGGCGTTCATGCCGATGTAGGGGTCGTAATCCTGCATGATGACGCGCTCGATCTCGTCCGCCCGCGCCGCGCCCGCCGTGTATTTTTCGAGCCACAAATCGCGTTCCTTCAGGAATGCCAGCGTTTTCGCGTGCCCCTCGCCCACAAACACAAACGCGTTGTTCAGGTGGTACGACCACGCGGCGAGGTCGTCCTCCCCCGCCTGCGTGAACATCAGGATGCCGAGCGGCTCGCCTTGCGGGAAGTACCTTTCCTCAAAGGACAGCGCCGCCTCGTCCGCGCGGATTGCCGCGAGCAGCCCCGCGCGGTCCTCGCCCGAAAGCCCGATGGAAAACATCTCGCGAAACGTCGGGTCTGTGAGGTACACCGCGCCGCCAAGGTAGGCTTCGCGCGCCCAGACCAAACCGCCGTCCGCGTTTCCGTTTCCAGCGCCGGGCGCCGCGCCCGCCACAGCGTCCGCCGACGCGCCGAGCGCCGGATCCGCCGCGTACAGGCCGCCGCCGAGCGCGTAGTCCCGCGCGAGAAAAGCGGTTTGCGTTTTTTCCGTTTCGAGCAGCGCGCGCAGTTGCGCAAACGACGCGCGGTCGTAATACCAAGTCTTTGTTTTCCCGTCCTTCATCGTGTAGGCAAACCGCACGTCATAGGGCACGGCCGTTTCCGCAAAGACGTCTTGCCCCGCGAGCGGGCGCCGCCCGTCCGCGGCAAAACGCGCGTGCAGCTCGATCGCCGCCGCAATCTCATCCGAATCGCTGTAGCTGTAAAGCGCGGAATCATAATAGCTCGTGTCCGCGCTGCTGCCGTAGGCCGGCGCGCCGAGCGTGTTCGGGGAGCCGACATAGGACACGCTGACCTGTTTCACGTCCGCCGCGTCCGGCAGAGACGCGTATGCCCCGTAGCCGATGACGGCGCCCGCCGCCAGCGCGAGCGCCAGCGCCACCGGCACAACCACCCCCGCCGCGTTCTTGGCAAAAAGCGGCTGCCACGCAGGCGAAGAGGCAATCCCCCCGCCCTGCCCCGCCGCGGGCTTGCCGCCTGCCGCCGTGCGCCGCGCCAGCCAGAGGCAGCCCGCGTACACCGCCGCGCCGAGCGCGCAGCCAAACCACAGGCTGACCGCCGCCGCGAGCCCAAAGACAAACGCGCCGGCAAAAAGCGAGGGGCCGAAAGCGCATACATGGAGCGCCGCCGGGGATTTCCACGAAAACCCCGCTTGCTCCGCCTTGCGCCCCCTCATGAGATGGAGCCCGAGCACGGCAAGGACAATGATGGCCGCCGCCCACAGGAAAACGATGGCCGGGTTTACGGGGTCAGGCGTATCGGTTTCGAGCGGGCGGTAAAACATCCGGTACTTTGCAAGGTCGTTATAAAAAAACAGCACGGGGTCAAACGGGGCGGCGAGCGCGGACGCGGACGGCGCGAGCGGCCCCGGCCCCAGATACGGAGACACGCCGTATGGGTTGCCCCAAAGCAGATGTTTCAAAAATATGCCCGCCGCGTAGGAGACCGCGTAGGGCAGGGCAAGCAGCGACGCCCCGAAAAACAAGGATTCGGGCGCCGTCCCCGCAAGCAGGCAGCCGAGCATCGCGCAGCAAAACGACGCCAACGCGGTCGCAAACAAGCCAAACGCCAGATACAGCCACGCCGCCGCGAGCCCCGGATAGCCGCCGAGCGCGGCGAGGTTCAGGACCAGCGCGGCAGCCAGCGGCAAAAAGACCGCGAGGAAGAGCAGCAAGGCCCCCGCCGCAAAGCGGTTTCGATACAAGGCGCCGCGCGGCATCCCAAACGAAAAGAATGTCTGCGACCGGCCCGGGTCAAGCACAAAACGAAACATCGCAAACCCGAGCAAAAACCCGAGCAAAACCGAAAACCCCTGCACGGCGGGCACAAATCCGTCTGCGATGAGGCGGTATTTCATCTGCTCGTGCGTCACCGCCACTTCAAAAATCGAGTCGCCCGGCACCGCCGCCGTCCCAAACGGAATCAGCACAAGCAACACGAAAAAGCCCGCAGCCGCAAGCGGCAGGCCCTCGCGCAGACAGCGCTTCATGTCATGGCGAAACATAGGAATCAATCGCCCCTCCCGTCCGCAAACACCCCCGCAAACGCCGCCTCGTCCACCTCGCGCTCGCCGAGAAAATATTCCTCCAGCGTCCCGTGCTTTTCGCGAATCTCCGCGACCGGCCCGACATACGCGAGCCGGTTTTGCCGAATCATCGCAATCTTGTCGATCCCGTCCTCAAGCTCGCGCAGATTGTGCGAAGTGACGATGACCGTCGCGTCGGTTTCGCGCACATAGTCCGCGAGCAGCGCGCGCGTCACGCGCCGCATCGCAAGGTCGAGCCCGTCAAATATTTCGTCCAGCAGCAAATAACGGGGCCGCGCCGCGAACGCGAGGATGATGCCCGCCTGCCGGCGCATGCCCTTTGAAAAGCTCCCTATCTTTTGCCCGCGCTCCAGGCGAAACGCGGCGCACAGCCGCGCGAACACCGCGTCGTCCCACCGGGGCACATAGCCCGCGTAGAAATCGCGCATCGCGCCCAGCGTCGCCCCCGGCAAAAAATACAGGTCTTCCGTCAGCATGAAAGTCTCGGCTTTTTTCGCGGCGTTCTCATATACGGGCTCGCCGTCCAAAAGCACGCAGCCCGCCTCGGGCCGGTACACGCCGCAGACCACGCGCAGCAGCGTCGTCTTGCCCGCGCCGTTGTAGCCGATGAGGCCGCACACCGCCCCGGTGTCCGCCGCAAACGAAATGCCGTCCAAGACGGATGTCCCAAAATATCCCTTGCTGACTCCTTTGATTTCAATCATTGTTTTTCATGAGCCCCAAACCGCGCTGATCGGCGCCGCAAACATATCATTCCCATAGGGCAGCGCGTTCGCCCCTGTATACAAAACGATTCCGCAGAGAAAACGGTCTCCGGCGGTTTCCCGCAATGTCTTCATGCCCGCAAAGTCGCTTCGCGATACCGTCCGCGCGGCCTTGACCTCAAGCGCGACAATCCTGCCGTCAAACAATTCCACGACAAGATCGACTTCCTTTCGATCCCGGTCCCGATAATGGTACAACGTGAAATCTTCTGCGGACCAGCTTTGCTGTTTGAACAGTTCCGCCACGACAAAACTCTCCAGCACCGCGCCAAACGCCTCCCCGCGCAGCACATCCGCCAACGCCGTTTCGCTCAGCCCGTTGAGATGGCTTGCGACGCCCGAATCCGTCAATGAAATTTTCTTTTTGGAGACGACCCGGCGCGACAGATTTCTGCCCCACGCGGAAAGCTCAAGGACCAGATACAAATCCTTCAGCAGCCTGACATATCCGGACAGGCTGCTTTCCGGAATCCCCGTCATGCCCGCGACGCTGCGCTGCACAAACTCGCTTGACGTTTGCCCCGAAATCACGGAAAACAAAACGCCGAGCTTGTCAAGGTGGGACAAGCCGGACAAATCGGCCGCGTCATGGTCGAGCACGCTCATGATGTAATTCCGAAACCACGCGTTTCGCCTTTTGCTGTCTTTCAGGACGATGTCGGGATATCCGCCCATCGCAACGCGCGCGGCATAATCCTCTCTTGTCAAGGCAGGCGCGCCTTGAAGGGTGTCCAGCAAGCCCGCAAGGTTTGCGCGCAATATGCTGGATATGAAATCTTCTTTCCGGCCCTCCATCTCCCCTTGGCTGAAAGGATACAGTTTGATTGTTTCCGCGCGCCCCGCCAAAGATTCGTTTGCGCCGGCAACATGGAGCAGGTCCGCGGATCCCGTCAAAAGAAACCTTCCGGGCCGCCTGTTCTCATCGACAGAGAGTTTCACGGCGCGAAGCAGCTCCGGGCACAGCTGTACCTCGTCGATCGCGAGCGTGCCGCCCGGATACTGATTCACAAAGGCAAGAGGGTCCGTTTTCGCCGCGTTCAGCATAGTGGTATCGTCGAGCGTGATTTTCATGCAATTGATTTTTTCCGCAACCAAAGAAACCAATGTTGACTTCCCCACCTGGCGCGCCCCTTGAATCACAGCCACAGGCGTATCGAAAAGTGTCGTCATCACGGCCTCTTCGATATTTCGCCTAATCGTTTTGATTTCTTGAACCGCAATATCCATAGCGCACCCTTATACACTTTCGGAAGCGTTACGGAATAAATTGGACATTTGGCTTGTCTTTTTTCCGTAACACTCCCTAATATTTCAACGAAATATGACCTTCCTTTCGGTATCATACCATATGTTTCGCAGTTTTGCGAGGCAAATGTCGCAGTTCTGCGAAGCAAATGTCGCAGTTCCGCGAACCAAATGTCGCAGTTTTGCGAGGCAAATGTCGCAGTTCTGCCGCAATAATTTGGATGTGAATTTGCGCCGAACGACGGGCCGCAGTGGCAACTACTCAAACTTGCCTCGTCATTGCGAGCAAAGCGAAGCAATCCAGTGGATAATGGATTGCTTCGGTTGCTGCGCACCCTCGCAATGACAGTATTCCGGCAAGGGTCTGAATTGTTGCCTTGCAGTGGCATTTCAGTCATGCGGGCGCAGGTCCTTGATCCATTGG
>JAITMX010000204.1 GCA_031290775.1 Eubacteriales Family XIII. Incertae Sedis bacterium | reverse complement strand
TTAAGCAACAGGACACGAAGAGCATTTTCCCAATCCGTTGATTCGCATTTCTCCGGGCACTTCTGGATAACAGGATTGAATCGCGATGCCTGCAAAATCGAATTGGAAAAAATCGGTTCCGGCCAAAAATATGAAATCTACGATGTGGCCATGAGTGGTTCTTTGCCCGGCGGATTTGGGTTGATGGGCGTCAGATTGGTATATGTCAATAACGAATGGCTTGTGCCGGGCAATCCTGTGTATTATTTGCCTGTAGAACCGGATAACGAGATGATTGAATTGTTGCGCGACGGCGACAGAGGAACAGTCACATTTATTGATATGGTGAGATTGCATTATTCGCAAAGACCGGAGTTATAAGGGGGTTTTGATATTACGGATGGAAGGATTTGAACGATATTGATCAAGTCTTGCGAGACTAATTGATTGATACGAATCTGGAAAATATGTATAATCAAAGATATCGGAAGCCGCACAATATACCCTATTAAAAATGCTATGGTATTTTAAGGCAAAGCACGGCAAAGCACGGCAAAGCAATCAGCAACGCTTTTGAAGCGTTTGCGGTTTTTATGGGATGTTGGCGCCGTCGCTTGGCGGCAGAATGGAGCAAAGGATGCTTGTACCTGTAACTTGGATGGAAGAATATGTGCCCGGCGGCGCCGGGATGGATGGTGTGCCGGAGCGCATGGTGATGAGCGGCTCAAATATCGAGGCTGTGAAAGAGATCGGCGACGGCTCGGTGGAAAACGTCGTCCTCGGGCGGCTGACGGATGTCCGTCCGCATCCGGACTCAGACCATCTCGTGATCTGCGCGGTAGAGGCCGGCGCGGATGCGCCGCTTCAGATTGTGACGGGCGCGCCCAATGTAAAGGCGGGCGATTTCGTGCCGGTTGCGCTGCACGGCGCTGTGCTGCCGGGCGGCATACGCATCAAAAAAGGCAAACTGCGCGGGGAGGCGAGCGAGGGGATGCTGTGCTCGGCGCAGGAGCTCGGCTTCGACGACAAGGTCGTGCCGCTCGCCTGCAAGGACGGCATCTGGATTTTGCCCGAGGAAGTCCGCACAGACGCGCTCCTCGGCAAAGATATCTTTGAGGCGCTCGGCCTTGCGCGCGCGCAGGTCATCGACTTTGAGATCACGCCGAACAGGCCCGACTGTCTCGCGGTCTACGGGCTGGCGGCGGAATACGCGGCTGTCTACGATCTGCCGCTCGACCCGGTGGCGGTCTTGGAACCGGACGCGGCGGGCGCGGGCTATCCCGCAAACAAACAGGCAAGCGATTACATAAAGGTGGAAATCGCGAAGCCCGAACATTGTTATCGTTATATTGCGCGCGTTGCGGAAAACGTCGTAATCAAGGAGAGCCCGTGGTGGCTTCAGAAAAAGCTCATGCTTGCGGGTATGCGGCCGATCAACAATATCGTCGATATCACAAACTATGTCATGCTCGAACTCGGGCACCCCATCCACGCGTTTGACATCAGGCAGATTGAGGGCGGGCGGATTGTCGTGGATACGGCAAATGCCGGAGAGGCCTTCACAACGCTCGACGGGACGGGGCGCACCCTGTTTGAAGACACGCTGCTCATCAAGGACGGGCGCCGCGGCGTCGCGGTCGCGGGCGTCATGGGCGGGCTCAATTCCGAGATCACGGACGATACGCGGACGATACTCATCGAGGCCGCGAGCTTTTCGCCGGACAGCGTCCGGAGGACTTCAAAAAAACTCGGCATCCGCACGGAGGCGTCGGCGCGTTACGAAAAGGGCGTGCCGGCGGAGCTCTCCAAGACGGCATCCGACCGCGTTTGTCAACTGATTGCATTGACGGGCGCAGGCACCGTGCTTGCGGGATCGGCGGACTGCTATCCCGTGCCGCAAAAACAGGGGCGTATCCCGGTGCGCGTGGCGCGCGTGAACGCGCTGCTCGGCACAGCGCTTTCGGCGGATGAAATGATTTCGATTTTGAAACGGCTCGGCATCGGCGCGGCGGCGGAGGGCGCGGACTCGGACGGCGTTTTGATTGTGACGCCGCCCACCCACCGGCTGGATTTGATCGAAGAGGTCGATGTGGTCGAAGAGGTCGGGCGCATCTACGGCTATGACAGGCTTGAGATGGCGATTCACGCGGACAACGCGGAAGCGGGCGTTTCAAAAAGCTGGGCGCTGCGCGGGACGCTGCGCGAAACGCTGACGGGTTTTGGGATTTCCGAGATTCAGACCTACAGCTTTGTTTCGCCGTCGGGCGTTGCCCTCATCGGCGCGGAAGACGACGCGGGCAAGACGGCGTTCGTGAAGCTGCTCAATCCGCTCGGCGAAGAAAACAGCGTCATGCGGACGACGCTGCTGCCGGGCCTCATCGAGGCGCTCGCTCGAAATTACAAGCGTTCGGCAAAGAGCTGCCGCCTCTTTGAGATCGGCAATACGTTCAAGGGCATTTCAAATAAAGAGGGTCTGCCGACGGAAGCGCTTTCGCTGTGCGCCGGCGTTTACGGCGAGGGGGCGGACTTCTTTTTCCTGAAAGGCTGCTTGGAAAAAGTCTTTGACAAGTTTGGCCTCGGGCCGCCGGTGTTTGAGGAGGCTGCGGATATCGCGACCTTCCATCCAGGCCGCTGCGCGCGCGTGTATCTGCGGGACGCAAGTGCGCGGCAGGGCAAAACTGAACCGACAGACTGTGTGGAAAGTCCGTCATTGCGAGGAGCGCAGCGACGTGGCAATCCAAGAAAGCCCGGTTTGCAAGATGTCCCTATGGATTGCCTCGCTTCGCTCGCAAAGACTGAAGCGTTTTCACACAGTCTGCTGCCCCCCATTGTCTTGGGCGTTGTCGGGGAACTCCATCCCGACGTCTTGGATCGCTTTGGGATTGGCGAGCGCGTCTGCTGTCTGGAGCTTGATTTTGACAAACTCGCGTCGGCGGCGGATACAAACCGTGCCTATACGCAGCTTCCCAAATACCCCGCCGTGCTGCGTGATATCGCGCTGCTTGTCAAAGACGAGATGCCGGTGGGGCAGTTGCTCGAAATCATCCGCCTGCGCGGCGGCAGGATTCTCGAAGCGGCGGAGCTGTTTGACGTTTACCGCGGCAAGCAGGTGCCGGATGGGATGAAGAGCATCGCGTTCGGATTGACGTTCCGGGACCGCGAAAAGACGCTGACGGACGAGGACGCGCAGAGGGCGATGGCGAAGATACTGAAGGGGCTCGCCGACGAAGCCGGCGCAACGCTGCGCGACAATTAAACAAGACGGGGCAGGATATTTCGGGTATAATCATTGATAGATATAACGCGATGGAGGGATATGAAATGACGGAATCCGAATTCAGCAAAGTTACCATAAAGATCTACGGGCAGGACTACACTTTTGCGTCCGCGAAATCCAAGGATCGGATTGTTTCGGTCGCGAATCATGTCGACGAGGTGATTCGCGGGCTTGTGGAACAAGGGGCGGACGGTTCGGTGGCGCGGCTCTCGATGCTCGCGGCCATCAACATCGCCGAGGAACTGTCGCATGAGCGCGATTTGGAAGTCGAAATCGAGCGCGAGAAGGAGCAGCTTTGCAAGGACATCGCGCATTTCCAGCAGCTTTGGGAAGAGGCGAAGCGCAGCCATCTTCAATACAAGGATGACGCAAAGGCTGTGCAGGAGCAAAAGGATGCGTTGCAGGAAAAGCTCAACGCAAAAATTATCGAAAACGACAACCTCGTCAGGAGCGCCGAGGAGCGGGAGCGCGTCGTGCGGCGTCTGGAATCAGAGCTTGAAAAGGCCAACGAAAAGCTGCGAAACGTGAGCGATCAGAGCGAGGACAGCAGCGAGCTGATCCGCGACCTAAAGGACAAGCTCAAGGAAATAGAAGGCAATTATTTTGAGCTCCAAATGGAAAACATCCAGATGAAGGGGGATCTCGAACATTACCGCAACAACCCGTAAAGACGGGCGAGAGATGGGAAATCAGATTAGGGAATACGCGATTCTCGAATACTACAAGGTGCTCGGGATGCTTGCGGAGCGGACGGCGTCAGAGCTTGCCGCAGAGCTTGCGCACTCGCTCACGCCTTCGGCTGATGAAATTGCAATCAGAAAAACAAGGGCGGAAACCGACGACGCGGTTTCCGTTTGTTTGCGCAAGGGCACACCGCCGTTTTCAAATCTCCCGGACCTGCGGAAGCCGTTGGCCTACGCGGAGAAAGGCGGCGGGCTTTCGATGCGCCAGCTTTTGGCCGTCGCGGGCGCGCTGAACGCGGCGCGGCGCGTGCGCGCGTTTTTGGCTTCGGATATGCCGGCGGGCGCCGGGAGCGTACGCGGCCTCGCGAACGCGCTGGCTGCGTTGCCGGAGCTTGAACAGCGCATCACGTCGGCAGTCCTCTCGGACACCGAGCTTGCGGACGGCGCGAGCCCCGCGCTGAGGCGAATCCGCCGCGCCATCGAAGCCCAAAACGACAAAATCAGGAGCAGCCTTGCGCGTTTTGTCACGGGCAAAGCTTTTGACGGCGTCCTCATGGACAAGGTCGTCACGATGCGCAATGGGCGTTTCGTCGTGCCGGTAAAGCAAGAGCAGGCGGCGCGTTTCCCGGGCATCGTGCATGACCGCAGCAAAGGCGGCGCGACCGTGTTTGTCGAGCCGCAGATTGTTGTGGACATGAACAACAAACTGCGCGAGCTTGAGCTTGAAGAGGGCGCCGAGGCCGAGCGTATCCTCGCGGAGCTTTCGGCTGCGGCCGGCGCGTCGGCGCTGCTGATCCGCGAAAATCAGGATTTGCTCACGAGGCTCGATTTTTTCTTCGCCAAGGCAAATCTTGCTTTGGATATGAAAGCGGCGCCCGCCGAGATCTCAACGGACGGCGTGATTGACATCGAGCAGGGGCGCAACCCGCTGATTGCGGGGGACAAGGTCGTGCCTGTGAGCGTCCGCTTTGGCGGGGACGAGCGTATCCTCATCATCACGGGGCCGAATACCGGAGGCAAGACCGTGACGCTGAAAACGGTGGGCCTCTTTGCCCTCATGGCGCAGGCCGGCCTGCATTTGCCGGCGGCCCGCGCGTCGCTGCCCGTCGTGCCGAATGTGTTTGCGGACATCGGAGACGAGCAGAGCATCGAGCAAAGCCTTTCGACGTTTTCGTCGCATATGAAAAACATCGCCCCGATCATAGGCGCGGCGGACGCGGACAGCTTGGCGCTGCTCGATGAGCTTGGCGCGGGCACCGACCCGACGGAAGGGGCGGCGCTTGCGATTTCGATCCTTGAGGCTTTGCGCGCGCGCGGCTGCCTCGTGATGGCGACGACGCACTATACGGAGCTGAAAAAATACGCGATACAGGCGAAAGGCGTCGAGAACGCGTCTATGGAGTTTGACCTTGCCACGCTTTCGCCGACCTATCGCTTGAATATGGGCAACCCCGGCCGGTCCAACGCGTTTGAGATCGCGTCAAGGCTTGGGCTTGACAGCGCTGTCGTAGCGCGCGCACGGGAGCTTTTGGACGCGGAAACGATCGCTTTTGACGACGTGATGGCGCAGATCGAGCTTGACCGCAAGGAAGCGGAAGAGCGGCTGGAAGGTGCGCGGCGTGCCGACGAAGAGGCGCGCGCCCGCGAGGCGTCCGGCGCGGAAATGCTGGAACTGATTGCGCAAGACCGCGAAATTGTGATTGGCAAGGCGCGGGAAGAGGCGGAGCGAATCATCGCCGACGCCGCCTGCGAAGCGGACGCGGTGCGCGAAGAGCTGAAAGCGCTGATCCGGGACGTCCGTGCGCGCGGCGTGGCGGACGGCGTTTCGGACGGCAAGGATGGCGGCGCGGCATGCGGCGCCGCAGGCAAAGGCAGCGTCCCGGCTGACGCGGGCGATGTCCTGCGCCGCGCGGACCAGAGCCGCAAGCGGCTGAAAGCGCGGCAAGCCGATTCCAAGAGGACGGGCGCGGCGGGGCCCGCGCAGGGCGCGGCGGCAAGGCAAAACAAAACCGCCCCCCTATGCCCCGGGGATATCGTTGCGCTGCCCGGAAGCGCCGCCACCGGCGAGGTGCTGACCGCGCCGGACGACCGCGGCCGCGTGGTTGTCCGATCCGGTTCCGTAAAGCTGACGCTCGCGGCGCATGAGCTCGAAAAGCGCGCGGAAGCGTCCGAGAAGAAACCCGGGCAGGGCAAGGGCAGGTATGCTAAAATAGTTTTGTCAAAGATGGATCAAATCAGTCCGTCCATTGACCTTCACGGGAAAAATCTCGATGAAGCCGAAATGCTGGTCGAAAAGTATCTGGACGACGCCGTGCTCGCAAGGATGCACGAAGTCGTGATCAACCACGGGCGCGGCACGGGCGTTTTGCGCAGCGGCATCCGCAGGATGCTCAAAGGGCACAAGCATGTCGCCAAATTCCGAAACGGCGATTTCGACGAGGGCGGCGACGGCGTGACCATCGTGACGCTCGCAAACAGATAGGCAGTGTGTAAAGACGCAGGAGGGCATTTGAAGGATTACAAAAGGGAAATCGCGTCGCGCGTCGCGTCGCTGGAGGCCGTCTCGTCCGCAGGGCTGGGCGAGCAGGACGTATACGATATCATCGAGGCGCCGCAGGACACAGGGCTCGGCGACTACGCCTTTCCTTGTTTCCGGCTTGCGAAAGCGCTGAAAAAAGCCCCGCCGGCCATTGCGGCGGAGGCGGCAGAGGCGCTTGCGGCCCCGGCAGATCTGCCCCATGCCCCCGCGGCTTTCCGCGCGCGGGCTACGGGCGCCTATCTCAACTTCTTCATTGACCGCGCCGCGTACTGCGCGGATGTCGTGCAGGAAGCAATTGTGCAAGGCGCGCGCTATGGCAGCTCGGGCATCGGCATGGGCCGCCGCGCCATTGTCGAATATTCTTCGCCAAACATCGCGAAGCCTTTCCACATCGGCCATATCCGCAGCACCGTTATCGGCAGCGCAATCGGAAATATTTTGGGTTTTCTCGGCTACGAGGTCGTGCGCATCAACCACCTCGGGGATTACGGCACGCAGTTTGGCAAACTCATCGTCGCGTACAGGCGTTTTGGCAGCCGCGAGGAGGTCGAAGCCTCTCCCATCACGGCGCTGCTCAAATATTATGTCGAATTTCACAAACGCGCGGAGCAAGACCCCTCGCTCAACGAAGAGGCAAGGCTTGCGTTTGCGGCGCTCGAGCGCGGCGAGGAAGAGGAACGCGCGCTTTGGGAGTGGTTTCGCGAGGAAAGCCTGAAAGAATTTACGGTCGTCTATGAGCTCATGGGCATCCGCTTTGATTCCTTCGCGGGCGAGAGCTTTTATTCGGACAAGATGGCGCACGTCGTAGGCGAGCTTGAACAGGATGGCCTGCTTGAAAGCTCGGAGGGCGCAAAGATCGTCGACCTCGATGCCTACGGCCTCGGCAAGGCGCTCATTACAAAAAGCGACGGATCGACGCTGTACATCACGCGCGACATCGCGGCGGCTGTCTACCGCAAAGAGCATTATGGTTTTTATAAAAACATCTACGTCGTCGCATCGCAGCAGGACTTGCATTTCCGTCAATGGATCAAGATTTTGGAGCTCATGGGCCGCGATTGGGCTTCCGATTGCGTGCATGTGCCTTTCGGGCTCGTGCGCCTCGAGGACGGCGCCATGTCCACGCGGACAGGCAATGTCGTTTTTCTCGAGGATGTGCTGACGCAGGCCATCGAAAAAACAAAGGCCGTCATTGAGGAAAAGGGCGTCGTCACGGACAATGCGGACGAGGCGGCGCGGCAGATCGGCATCGGCGCCGTGATTTTCCAGGAATTGCACAACAACCGCATCAAGGACTATGTATTCAATTGGGACAAGGTGCTCAATTTCGAGGGCGAGACAGGCCCTTATGTGCAGTACGGGCACGCGCGCGCCGCGAGCGTGCTGCGCAAGGCGGCCGAAAAAGGCATTGACACGTCGCCCGGGGCGTTGGCGGGCATCCGCGATTTTTCGGCCGGGGCGTCGGATGCGGCCTTTGCGCTCGCGCGGCTCATCGGCGGCCTGCCCGCCGCCGTTTCCGAAGCCGGCGAAAAATACGAGCCTTCGCTGATCACGCGCCACGTGACGGATATCGCCCAGGCTTTTTCCGTGTTCTATCACGACGAGCCCATCCTTTCGGACGAAGGGGATTCGCGTCTTGTCAAGCTGGCGCTGACAGCCGCCGCAAAGACCGCGATCCAAAACGGGCTCGCGCTCCTCGGCGTCAGTGCGCCGGAAAGGATGTGAGCCATGGCGGATATCCTCAGAATCTTTGACAGGCAGCCGCTCACGCTGCGCGGCGCGGGCGACGCGGAGGTGACGAAGGTCGCGCGGGCTCGCCCCGAAAAGGAGACGCATTTGACAAAGCGCCCCGACCGCGTCGGCCCCTATCTCGTCTACAAGATGAAGGAGTTTGCCTTTGACGAGTTCAGCCGCGATTATCTCAAGAAAGGCGGCTTCGCGGACGAGCTTTCGGGCGTGCCGATCCCGCTGCGCGACGAGGACCTGGAGGCTTTCAAAAACCCCGAAGGGCTGAAAGGCAACATCATCGCGGAAAATATGGCGCGTGTGCTCGGCATCGACCCAAGGTTCAAATACCGCGATGCCTACGCTTCCTACATCGATCGGTTTTTTGGCAAAAAGGCTGTCGACAATATGACGCGCAAGGCAAAAGACCATGCCGACCGTCAGGATTACGACGAAGCCTGCGTCTATTTTCGCGCGGGCCTCGCGCTGAAATTCGACGATATGCCGGCGATGTACGGCTACGCGCGCGTCTTGCGCACCCTGTACGAAAACAGCGGCAAAGAAGATTATATCGGCAATCTGAAAGCCGAGTCGCTCGATTATTTTGAAATGACCACGGAGCTTTACCCGCGCTTCGACATGGCTTGGTACTATCTCGGCTATATGTACCTCAATCTCGGCCTGTACATGAAGGCAAAACTCGCGTGGGGCGAGTACCTGAAAAACGGCAGGATTATGAAAGACCGCCGCGAGATCAAAAAGCGCCTTGAGCAGAT
>JAITMX010000187.1 GCA_031290775.1 Eubacteriales Family XIII. Incertae Sedis bacterium | reverse complement strand
GCAAGGCGAATCGGGATAGGACTGGCAAGCCGCGCAAGCCTGGCAGACGTCCTACCATCAATTTGCTTTGCAAATTGGGTTAGGACTGTCACGCGCTAAAGCGCTGCCGTCCTCGAATGGGACGTTCCAACGGTCGCAAGCGACCGGGATACGTCCGCAACGCGGCAAAGCCGCTGCACTCCTGGCAGACGTCCTTCCATCGATTTGCTTGCGCAAATCGGGATGCCTTTTTTCCACCCGCTTTAGCAGGTAATGGAAAAACGGACAGCGAATCGAACGAAGTGAGCGGAGGTAGGACTGTCATTGCGAGCGAAGCGAAGCAATCCAGTGGATAATGGATTGCTTCGGTTGCTGCGCACCCTCGCAATGACAGTCCTTGGCGGCGGGGGTGTGAACTGTAACCCACAATAGCGAATATGTGAATTTTATATCAATAAAACGCTTGACTTATATCTAAATAACGATATAATATTGATATGAAAGCGAGGTGCCTATTATGCCGATTATCAAACCAAGCGCGGAATTGCGCAACAATTATGGGGAAATTTCCGAGTTCTGCCACAAACACAAGGAGCCTGTGTTCATTACGAAAAACGGGACGGGCGATTTGGCGGTGATGAGCATTGAGGCGTACGAAGAGATGGCGGGGCGTTTTGAATTGCATGCTTTGCTTGAAGCAGGGCTGGAGGATATGCGGGAAGGGCGTGGGATTCCGTCGGAAGAGGTATTCGCCGGTCTTCGCGGAAAGCTAAAGAGGCGGCATGAAGAAGTATAGAACGATATTTACCGCTTTTGCGAACCTTGACGTAAACAGCATATCGGATTACATTGGCACAGAACTTGGCAATTATTATGCGGCATTGCGATTTGTGGATGAAGTCGAAAAAAAAGCCGCCTCCCTGAAAACGATGCCGAAGCGCCATCCGCCCGTACGCGATGCATACCGCATCCGGGCTGTGCCGATGGGCAATTATGCTGCCTTTTACGTGATATTGGAAGAGGCCGGCGAGGTCTGGATATTGCGTGTTTTGCACAAAAAACGAAATTGGGCCGCAATCCTGAAAGACGGCGCCGGAACGGTTTGGCTGAATGAAGACGATGAAACAAGCAGTGGATTTTGAGCTTTTGGCGGTGGACGGCGCGGCGCGGCGCGGTCGGCTTGCCACGCCGCACGGCGTGATTGAGACGCCGGTGTTTATGCCGGTTGGGACGCAGGCAGCCGTCAAGGCGGTGAAGCCTGAGGATGTGGCAGCGCTTGGGGCGCAGATTGTTTTGGCGAATACCTATCACCTTTTCCTGCGCCCCGGCCACGAAATCGTGAGGCAGGCCGGCGGCCTGCACCGTTTCATGAATTGGGACAGGCCCATCTTGACGGACAGCGGCGGGTTTCAGGTGTTCAGCCTTGCTGCCTTGGGCAAAATCACGGAAGATGGCGTCCGGTTTGCGTCGCATATCGACGGATCAAAGCAGATGCTTTCGCCCGAAAAGTCCATCGAGGTGCAAAACGCGCTCGGCGCGGACATCATCATGGCGTTTGACGAGTGCGTGCCGTATCCGGCGGAGCGCCCCTATGTCGAGGCATCGGTAGGGCGCACGGCGCGCTGGGCGGAGCGCTGCAAGGCGGCGCATGCGGACACGGAACGGCAGGCTTTGTTTGGAATCATGCAGGGCGGGATGTTTGCCGATCTCCGTCGGGAGAGCGCCGCCCGGATCACGGCGCTTGATCTGCCGGGATACGGCATCGGCGGGCTGTCCGTCGGCGAGCCGAAGGAATTGATGTATGGGATACTGGACGTGTGCACGGACTGCCTGCCGACGGGCAAGCCGCGCTACCTCATGGGCGTCGGCAGCCCGGACGCGCTGCTCGAGGGGATATCGCGCGGCATCGATATGTTTGACTGCGTCCTGCCCACGCGCGAGGCGCGGCACGGCAAGGCGATGACCTCGCTGGGGCCGCTCAATATCCGAAACGCGGGGCATGCGGCGGACTTCTCGCCGCTCGACCCCGCCTGCGATTGCTATACTTGCCGCAATTATTCGCGCAGCTACATCAGGCATCTGATCAAGTCCGGCGAGATGCTCGGCGCGGCGCTGCTGTCGATCCACAACCTCGCGTTCCTGGCGGGGCTCATGGCAAAGGCGCGCACGGCAATCGAGGGTGGCGCATTTGACGCGTTCAAGGCGGATTTTTTTGCCGCGTATTACGGCTGACAGGTTCGATATTATGGTAAAATAACACAAATCGGAACGAGGCTCTTTTTATTGCGGGAAAGGGAACTCTGATATCGTGCTTGAATGGAAAAAAGGACAGGAAAGGAGGTTGACGCAATATGCCGATACTCGTGCAGCGCGGCTTGCCCGCTTACAAAACGCTCAAACAGGAGAATGTCTTCGTCATGCAGGACTGGCGCGCGGCGAAGCAGGATATCCGCCCGCTTTCGGTTGCCGTCGTCAACCTCATGCCCATCAAGGAAATCACGGAAACGCAGCTCATCCGTTTGCTCGCAAACTCGCCGCTTCAGGTGCAGCTCGAATTGCTCACGCTTTCGTCGCACAAATTCACGCACGCGGACCCGTTGCATATGGATACCTTTTACCGCAAATTTGACGAGATCAAAAAGCAGCGGCTCGACGCGATGATCATCACCGGGGCGCCGCTTGAAACGATACCCTTTGAAGACGTCGATTATTGGGAAGAGCTCAAATCCATCATGGATTATTCCAATGCCAACGTTTTTAGCACATTGCATCTGTGTTGGGGCGCGCAGGCGGGGCTTTACCACCATTTTGGCATCGAGAAACGCATGCTCGGCAAAAAGATTTTCGGCGTGTTCGCGCATGGCTTGCGTGACAAGAAAAACGATTTGACGCGCGGTTTTGACGAGGAGTTTTACGTGCCGCATTCGCGGTGGTCGGATTCGCCTCGGGAGCAGATCGAGGCGGAGCCCGCGCTGAAGATCCTCGCCGATTCGGAGGAAGCGGGCGTCCATATGGTCGCGACAAAAAACAAACGGCAAATCTTTTTGCAGGGCCACTGCGAGTACGACTGGAATACGCTGAAACTCGAATACGAGCGCGATATCGCGCGGGGCGCGGACGCGGGCGTGCCCGCGAATTATTTCAAAAATGACGATCCGAAGCGGCGCGTCGTTGTGAGATGGAGCGGCCACGCCAACCTGTTTTTTTCCAACTGGCTCAATTTTGTCTATCAGGAAACGCCGTACAATCTGGGTGATCTCGATTCTCTGAAATGGCGCCCCGCGACGGTCAAGGCTGAGTTCCCGGAGGATTCGGACGGAAACCAGACGCTCGAAAATCTTGGAGGGCTTGGGATTTGAGCGAGGCGGCGCCGTTCATCTGCCCACAGGCGGGCGTCTGCGGCGGCTGCGCCTACCAGGGCGTCCCGTACGAAGCTCAGCTATCGGCAAAAAATGCCGAGGTGCTCGCGCATCTCGAAGAAAACGGAATCAAGCCGGACGCCTATTTGCCGGTGCGCCGGACCTCGGCGCCGGTTGGCTATCGGGGCAAGATGGAGTATTCTTTTGGCGACGAGATTAAGGATGGCCCGATGACGCTCGGCCTGCACAAACAGGGCAGCTATATGTCCGTGATCAACACGCCGGCTTGCGTGATCGTGCCGGAATCCTTCAACATCATCCGCGACGCCGTACTGGGCTTTGCGCTTGCGAAGGGCTACGGGTTTTGGCACAAAAAGACGCATACGGGGTTTCTGCGCAGCCTTGTGCTCCGGCGCGGCGCGCGCACGGGGGAGCTGCTCGTGGCCCTTGAAACTTCAAGCGAAGGCATATTGGACGAGGGGGCGTTTGCGGAGCTGATTCTGGGGCTTTCGCTCGGGGCGGCTAAGGCTGCGGATGCGGGCGGGACCGCCGCGGATCATGTCGTCGGCGTGCTTCACTCGCTCAACGACCGGCGCAGCGACGCGGTGACGCCTGATATTCTGCGCGTGCTGTGGGGGCGGGACCACTATTTTGAGGAAATGCTCGGCCTGCGGTTTCGCGTCGGCGCCTTTTCGTTTTTCCAGACAAATACGGAAGCGGCCTGTGCCATGTTCGTCGAAGCGATTGCCATGCTCGGGGATGGCGCGGGCGCGTCCGGACAAGACGGCAAGGGCGCGGGGCAGGGCGCGGCCCGCACGCTTTACGACGTATACTGCGGCACGGGCACAATCTCGCTCGCGCTGGCCGGCGCGTTCGGCCATGTCGTCGGCGTCGAGCTGGCAGAGGATTCCGTGCGGTCGGCGCGCGAAAACGCGGCGCTGAACGGGATCGAAAACTGCGACTTCATCTGCGGGGACGCGTTCAAGGTCTTGAGCGATTTGGAAAAACCCGACATGCTCGCCTGTGACCCTCCGCGCATGGGCCTGCACCCAAAGGCGCTCGCGCGCGTGATTGGCTACGGCCTGCCGCGCTTGCTGTACATCTCCTGCAATCCCAAAACATTTGCCCGCGACGCGGCTGCGGCCCAAAGGGCGGGCTACCGCGTGTCAAGGCTTGCGGGCTATGACAATTTTCCTTTCACAAAACACGTCGAACTCGTCGCGCTGATCGAAAAAACGTGACCGCCGCGGCAGCGCCACAGCGGACACGTTCCACAAAGAAAGCGCCGCTTACGCCTCCGTTTTCCAAAGGCCGTGCAGGTTGCAATACTCGTACGCCGTGATGGGCCGCGTGTTGTCCTTGATCGAAAACGTCGCCTGCGGCTCGTCCTGCGGCGTGAGTTTTGCGATGTAGATACGGCTCGCGTGCGTGAGCACGATGAACTGGATGTAATGCTCCTCGGCCATCGGGTGCGGCACAGAGCCGACCTTGACGGTGACGTGCTTGCCGTCCTCGCCGCGTTCGATGACGGGGACGTGCTTTTCAAGCGCGGCGTCCGTGGCGCCGGCTTCGAGCAATTGCATTTTTTCCCCGCAGCAAAACGGCGTGACGCCCGCGTCGATTGCGGGAATCAAAAGATTGCCGCAGTGGCTGCATTTGTAAAATTTCACTTCCATAATAATATTCTCCCTCTTTCAAAATCGATATGGCTTCAGCGTCCCGCATCCGTGATGGATACGGCTGTATTACCATTTATAGTATTACAATTGCCGGCCGAATACCAGCGCTTTTGATTGATCGCCTGACTTGTTGCCCTTGCCGCCGTAACAGTTCAGATGCTTGCCGGCATGCCGTCATTGCGAGGGAGCGTAGCGACCGCGGCAATCCATGAACCACTGGATTGCTTCGCTTCGCTCGCAATGACGGCAAGGGTCTGAACTGTTACTTGCCGCCTTCACCCCGCATGCCCCCAAATAGCCACCGTATGCTATACTATGCCGCAAAGGAGATCTTTTGTGGCAAAAGTTGTTTCCGCCGGGGCCCTTCAGAAAGGGCATCGTCCGTACTTGCTGATTTGGGCGCTTTACTATGCATGGGTGGTGATTTTCACGACTTGGTGGACAGCGACGCCCGCGTCGGACCGGGTATACACCGCCGACATCCGCAGCGTAATCCACGCGGCCAATCTTTTCAGTTCCGCCGTGTTCATCTGCTTCTACAAAAAAGAGTGGTTTGCGAAAACGGCGCGCGCGGGGGCCGCCATCTTGCTTTGCGGCGTGACGGCGTTTCTTCTGCTGACGCCGGCCGGCCTGCAAATATACGCCGCCCCGGCAGTCGGCGTGATGCTTGGGTTTGTGAATGTGAGCATTTTGATCCCCTATGTATACATCATGAACAATACGGAAAAATTTTACGCCATGCTCGTTGCCTTTGCGGGCGTCAATTTGGCTTCCCTGCTGTACCGGCCGGAGTGGATCGGCAGCCTTGGGGAAAAACTCGTTTCCCTTGCGGTTTTGGCCGCCGCGCTCTCTTTTGCCTTCAAATTCAGAAAAAGCGATTTGGACACGCAGGATGCGGCGCTGCCTGCCGGCTCCGTGAAAAAAATTGCTTATTGGTCGCTGGCCATCAATTGTTTTTTTGCCGTATTCATCAAAGGCGTCGGGAAGATCATGCTCGACAGCATCCCGGACGCCGGGCAGGGCGCGTTCCTCTGGCATTTCGCGGGGGGGGCTCGTCTCTTGCGGCGTGTATTGGCTCGTGTTCGCGCACATACGCGGCAGCCTGTTCACGGTGTGGAGCGTCACTTTTTCCGCGTTTCTGCTTGCGGCGCTTGGCTACGCTTTTGCGCCGTCCTATCCTGCGGCCGCATCCGCGACGGCGGCGTTGACCGGGTTTTCGGGCACCATCGGGATGATCACGCTCTATTACAATATGGGCGTTGTGGGCCGAAAATACCGAAATATGAACCACCTCAAGCTGGCGCTGTGGTTTGGCCTGATTGGCGGGGGCGGAAGCGTCGCCTTGGGCAATTTTGTAAAATCAGGCCACGGCGCGGCGGCGCTCTTGCTGACGGCGGCGTCCGTGCTTGTCACGGCGGCCTATTTCATCGTGTTCCCGCTGCTCCTCCGCACGTATTTCAAGGATGAGTGGGTGAGGGACGCCGAAACCAGCGAAACGGACAGCAGCCTGATGGAAGCGATGGCGCGCTGCAAATTCACGGGGCGCGAATCCCAAGTGTGCCGCCTGCTGCTCGAAGGGCGCACCATGCGCCAAATCAGCGCCGCGCTGAAGATCTCCCAGTCCACCGTGAACACCCACTGCACCGCCATTTACCGCAAAACGGGAATCAACAGCCGGATTGAGCTGATCAAACTGCTCGGCGGCAACAATTCAGCCCCTTGACGTCGTACCTCGCATACCTATAGGGCAGCGCTTGAAAATAACCTTCACGCTGCCTTGGCCATACAGGTTTTTCCCAATCTCATTAGTTTTTCCGAGTGGTTTTTTCTGTTTTTTCGCTGAATAATGGGCGTATGAACAGGAGGTTTACTTGCATGCGTTTTTCAAAAGCATCGCGTCAATCACATCGTCCACTATTTTGCGCTCCGACAGGGGAAGCTTGTGGTATTTTTTCAAAATGGCCGCGTCTTTGTCCGACAGGTCCGCATCGCGCACAGAGAACATTTCGCCGCTGCCGCCTTGAAGCCAATCCCGCCCTACGGAAAATTCACGCGCGATGGCGGCGTAGAAACGCGGGCTCGGATTCCGCTTTTTTTCGCTCAGGATCATCGAGATATAAGCGGAAGAAAACCCGATTTTGTCGGCAAAATCGCACTTCCTGATTCCGAGTGTGGATATTAATTTTTGAAGCCGCTCGTTTAGCATAGTTCCGCCTTGGTCAAAAGGAGTATTTTGTGATGCCGGCCAAGGGATATTGCGCTCCGAAAGCAGCGCCGCCGCTTTCCATTGAAGAAAAAATCAAATTGCTTGACGAATCGGACAAGCAATACCTGCATGGCTATATCGACAGGGCTTTGCGCGAAATCGGAACCCCGAAGGAGCGGAAATTGAAGCTCGGAGAGGGTTCTGCGAAATGACGCCGGAAAACGGGGGGAGGGGCATGGCCGGGGTTTTGGCGGCAATTTTGAAGCTGCGCGCGCGCGTGTGGGGTCGGCGCGACGAGTTGTCGCTGAAAAACATCAGGAAGTCCCATATGGCTTATATGCTGCTCTTTCCGCTTGGGCTCATGCTTTCCGATGTTTTGTACCATGATTGGGAGTGCAGCATCGGCGGGATTGATTCCATCCTGCTTCAAATGCTTGTCTATGGGACAGCGTGGCTGATTTGCGCGCTTCTGCCCAAGGACAGTATTCCTTGGGCGCTTCGGGCGGCGGCATGCGGCGGCGCGGCCTTGGTGGGGCCTGCGGTGCTGTTTGCGCATGACGGGGAGACGGGCCTGATTTTTGTCGCCGCCTTTCAGTTTTGCATCGGCATCGCGGCCGGCTGCGGGTTTTACGCGTTCGGATATATACTCCAGAACGCGGAGCGGTGGCTTGCGGTTGTCATCATCGGCGTATATTACGGATTGGCATGGGGGCTGTATGAAGTGGAAGCGGTCGTGGATTTCACGATCACGGTGCTGCCGCCTGTGCTCATGGCAATCCTGCTGGCGGTCGTATTTTTGACAAAGGTCTCTGCTTTCAGGGAGGCGGCGGGCGCGCCGCGCAAACCGAAGCAAGCCCCGCTTTCGGAAACAGGCGCGGAAAACGCGGAGGGCGGCAGCGGGACGGCGAGCTATTATTTCGTCCTGGTTTTATTTATGGTGTACTATTTCATCAATATCACAAACTACTATTTGGAAGCGGAGCAGGACTACATCGACGATACGTTTTATGGAATCGGCATGCTGGCCGGGGTGTTTGCCGTTGTTTTGGTCCAGTTGGTTTTCAACCGGAGCGTATGCCATTTGTGGAACCTCTATTTGATCCTGACGGTCATCGGGCTGATCGTCATGATTTTCGGCGTGGCGCGGGACCCGGCGGGCGGCTCGTTTATTTACGGGGTCGCGGACAATATCGGCTATCTCGCCGTGCTGTATTTGCTCGGGGGCGTTGCGAAACTGCACGGGGGCTACCGGTTTTTCAGGTGGGTCTGTTTCCTGATGTTTGCCCATGACGTGCTCGTTTCATCCGTGCTCGACAAGGCTTTTGATGCCACCTCCCATCCGTCCAATTACTTTGCGATCACGATTATTTTGGTGTCTGTCGGCATTTGCGTCGTAATTGGCCCTTTGCTGGAAAAGAAGATTTTCGCGATGCCATGGATGGACAGCCTGCATGACATCGACGTCAAAAAATATTCCGCAGAAATCCAAACGGTCGCCGCCGCGGACCAAGCGCAGCACCTCAATTTGACCGCGCGCGAGCGGGAGGTCTTTGCGCTCCTGCTCACGGATGCCTCGCCGCGGGATGTTTCCCTCACCCTGAAAATCAGCTACCGAACGGTCAATTTCCATACGACAAACCTCTATCGCAAGCTGAATATCCAAAGCCGAACCGAGCTTTTTGCAAAATATTCATGATAATTATATTGGAATTTCAATATTTTTTACCTACCTGTAATGTTTGACAGGTAGGCAGGCGCAGAGTTCCATGCTAATTTTTACGCATGGCCAAGTTGGAAGAACCGTGTACAGGAGGTATTTGCGATGGGAAATGATTTGTTTGGCGGATTGGGCGGGCTGGGCGGCAACCTTGGCGGCGCGCTCGGCGGGCTGATGGGCGGCCTCGCGAAAAGCGGCCTTGTCCCGAAGGACACGCCGGAGGGCAAGCTGTTTGCGGCGCAGAGCGAGCTTGCCGACCTGCAAAAGCAGGAAGCGGAACTGTTTACGGAAATCGGGCGGCAGGCATACGGCAAAAATCCGTCCGAGTGGCCGCAGGACGTAAAATTAAAGCTCATACAGCAAAACATCGCGGCGGCGCAGGCGACGCTGGGCGAAGCGAAAACGGCGCAGGAACAGGCTGACGCCGCCAAGACCGCTGAGGACGCGAAAGGGCGCTGCCCCGAATGCGGACACAAAAATCCGGATGGCGTGAAGTTTTGCCAGGAGTGCGGGTCGGCTTTGGAAGCGTCCGGGCCCAAGCATTGCACGGCTTGCGGGGCGGAGCTGTCGGCGGGGACGCGGTTTTGCGGCGAATGCGGCGCGCGGCAGGAGGGCTGAAATGGCGACGTACAAACAGCCCTGCATCCACTGCGGCACGCTCGTGGAGCGCGACGCGCGGTTTTGCCCGGCCTGCGGCTCGCAAAGCCCTTTTGCCTATCTTTGCCCTGCCTGCCTGCGCGAAGTCGAAAAGGGCAGCCAGGCGATCTGCGCGGGCTGCGGCAGGCCGCTGTACATCACCTGCCCCATCTGCGGCGGGCGCACCTTTGTGCGGGAAAAGTGCGAGGCCTGCGGGGCGGGGCTCATGGTCAAATGCCCCAACCCCCGGTGCGGCGCCCCGCAATTTTTTGAAAACGAAAAATGCACCGCCTGCGGAAAAAAGATCAAGCCGAAAGACCGCGTGGTCACGCCGGCTGTAGGCGCGGGCGCGCCGCCGCCGCGGTGAAAGGAGAAAAAAGAAAATGCTGAAATCGTTCACACGAAATTACCAGGACAATTCCACGGAAGCTGGCTTTCAGTTCACGTTTTGCTGCGACATCTGCAACGACGGGTACAAGAGCAGTTTCATCGAATCGGAAACGTACAAAAAAGGCAAGCTCTTCCGCGCGGCCGGGCAGGGCGCGAGCATTCTCGGCAGCTTGGTCGGCGGCCGCGCGGGCAGCTTTGGCTACGCGTCCGACCGCGCGAGCAATGTCCTCGGCGAGTGCTTTGAGGGCAGGAACCCCGAATGGCTGAAGGAGCACGACCTTGCTTTCGAGCACGCGCAAAATGAGGCAAAACAGCATTTCCACCGCTGCCCGTCCTGCAACCAATACGTCTGCGACGCCTGCTGGAACGAGGACGAGGGGCTTTGCACGAAGTGCGCGCCGCGCCAGGAGGTCTATGTGGCAAAGGCGCGCGCCGAAGCGATGAAGCGCAACATCGACGACGCGGGGAAGGGCGCCACCGTCTGGCAGGGCGCGATCGAGAGCAAGACGACCATCTGCCCCGTCTGCGGAAAGCCGGCGGGCACGGGGAAATTCTGCAACAACTGCGGCGCGCCGATGGATTTGAGGGAATGCCCGAAATGCGGCGCGAAAAACGCGCTCACGGTCAAGTTTTGCAACAATTGCGGCACAAACTTAGCCGAGGCGCCCGTGCCCGCCCTCCTGCCGGGCAAATGCGCAAAGTGCGGGTTTGAAAATCCGCCCGGAACGAAATTCTGCGGGGAATGTGGGACTTCGCTGTAATTTTTTCATCATCGTTATCCCTTCGTTATTTTGTGCTCGATTTTGTTTTGAAAGGAGAATTGAAATGGCATTTTGCGGACAGTGCGGCATACAGGTCGCGGACGGCGTGAAGTTTTGCCCCTCTTGCGGGGCGGATATGGCGGCGGTGGGCACGCAGCAACAGCCGCCGCAGCAGCAGCAGGGGTATGGGGCGCCGCCTCAGCAACAGCAGCAGCAATGGGGCGGGGCGCCGCCGCAGCAGACGCAATGGGCGCCGGGCGACTGGGCGGCCGACGCGCAGCAAAACAAGGTCTGGGGCGTGCTCGCCTACATCCTGTTCCTCATCCCGCTGCTCGCCGCGCCGAAGGCTTCCAAGTTTTCGCGCTACCATACAAACCAGGGGCTGTCCTTCTTCATCGTCTGGGTCATTGTCGTTGTTGTGCTGAACATCGTGCAGGCCATCGTCCTCGCGGCGATGTTCAGCGGCACGGCGTGGCTGTACGGCTATGGGTGGGGCGGCATAGCCATTTTCGGCATCATCGGCACGGCGCTTGGGATTATTTTTGCGATTATCGGCATTATCGGCATTGTCCACGCGGTCAAGGGCGAAAAGAAACCCCTGCCCCTCGTCGGGAAAATCAACATCCTGAAAGTGGAGATGTAGGGCAAGGCTAGTTTGCGGAAGCCTTGCGCACGGGTGCGTATTGTTGTGTTTGTTGGACAGGGAGGTTTTATGATGAAAAAGATTTTGATGGTTGGTTTGGCATTGGCGCTGGTGTTTGCGCTTGCGGCTTGCGGCGGGGGCGGGGGCGGCGATACGGACGCGCCGATTGCGCCGCCCGCCGGCGCGAGCGACGCGCCTGCGGAAACGGGAAGCGCGCCCGAAGGGCCGGCGCAGGATACTGCCCCGGCCCCGGCCGAATCCGCAGCGGGCGGGCAGGCGATGGATTCTTTGATCGGTTGGATGGCTGGCGGCACGTTCAGCTACGATTTTGAACTGACTTCGGAAGGCGGCGGGCAGATGGTCACGGCGACGGGCAGCATGGCGGCAGATGGCGGCAACATCGCCGTGAAGCAGAGCGCGACGGTGGAAGGGCAGCAAACCGAATCGCGCGTAATCATCAAGGACGGCGCGACATACGTTATCGACGATACCAGCAAGCTGGTCATCAAAATGGCGAACGCGGGCGCGGAAATCACGAGCGGGATGATGACGGATTATTCGGGCATCACGAAGGTGGGCGAAGGCACGGGCGAAGTCGGCGGCAAGACGCTGCCCTATGAGGAATACACGGCGGAAGGCGCGTCGGTGCGTTACTACATGGACGGCGGGCAGGTCAGCGCCATCGTGTCGGAATATGAAGGCTATAAGAGCACGATGTTGGTTTCAAACCCGAAAAACAGCGTTCCCGCCGGGGCGTTCGACATCCCGGAGGGATATACGGAGATGTCGGTGTAAGGAAGCGGTGAGAAATAAATTGGACATTTGGTTTGTCTTTTTTCCGCCTGACTGCGTTGCAAAGCCTCGCCGTACTACCAGTACGGCTACGTTTTGCGCCTTGTCAGCCGAAAA
>JAITMX010000127.1 GCA_031290775.1 Eubacteriales Family XIII. Incertae Sedis bacterium | reverse complement strand
AACTGCTCAGACACCATGCTATTGCAAGCCAATTGCCCGTCATTGCGAGGGTGCGCAGCAACCGAAGCAATCCATTATCCGCTGGATTGCTTCGCTTCGCTCGCAATGACGAGGCAGGTCTGGGCAGTTACCGCTTGCGGCGTTTTGCCGCTTGCGGCAACTGCCGGCCTATTGCGCCGGGAGCCGGCCGGTTTTGCTGATCGGAAGCAGACGAAAAACAACTTTTCCCGAAATTTCATCCTTTGGGACAAAGCCAATCCTTGCATCACGGCTGTCATCGCTGTCCTGCCGATTGTCGCCGAGGACAAAGTAGCGGTCTTCCGGCACAGTCACGGCCGCCATCACGCCTTCAGTCATGCCATCCTTTATATAGGGTTCATTGAGCCGCCCCCCATTGCGGTACACGCCTCCATCGCGGATCTCGATCACGTCGCCGGGCAGGCCGATTATCCGGCCGGCCAAATCCTCCGTCCCGCTATCACCGTCCTCAAGGATTGGCCTGCGCACGACCACGTCGCCATACGCAACCTGCCCAAAAACGTACGCCCGTTTTGCAAGCACAACGCAGTCGCGGGGTTCCAGCGTATTTTCCATGGATTGTTCAAACACAATCATCGGTGCGAAAAATTGAAGCACGATAATAATGCAGACAACCGCAATCACGATGTTTGCGACATGCCGAGCAGCGCGCTTTCGCATCAATTTGCGGCGGGTATCGAAAACCCGTGCATCCCCAGCATCGTTCATGTTGAAGATTTCAGCCATTTTTTCATCAGAAAACTCTTCTTCGAGTTCACGGATCCGTTTAGTTTGTTCCGCTTTCAAATCCATAGTGATTCCATTGTATACCATTGCCGCGCTTTTGGGCAACGGATGCGGTTGCCGGCCCGCGGTTGCCAGGCAGATGGGGCATTCCGACTCCACCGAGAAAGGAAACCATATGAAATGAAAACCCAATCCCGCGCCCGCCGCCGTCAGCCTGATTGTCGATATAGGGAACAGCGTCAAGGCACAGCAGGGCGCGGCGCGGAGCTATAAGGTTTTCGTGTCGAAACGGCAAAATCGTGTATAATTTCATCTGGTCTTGGAGTAGGCAGACGGCTGAAGAATAAGGAGAGATTATTAATGGCAGCTATCAATGACCTTCTGCGGCAAATAGCCGACCCGATGCTGCGCGAGCGGCTGTCGGCGGAGGTTGACCGCCTGGGCAAAAATAAAAAATTCGGGCTTGTGTTCGAGGAACACGTTCCCGAATGCACCCCGCTCTACGGAATCCCCGTGCGGCGCGGTTCTGCCGTAGCCCGCAAGACAGAAAAAATGAATGGTATCTACCGCGTCAAGAAGCTCGACGGCAAGAACGCCGTCTGTGTGGGCAAGGCGTCAGGCGAAACAGCCACTATTCCGCTCACGGAACTTGTGCCTGTGGCGCAGTTTGGCGAGCCTGTTTTCCCCAGCTTGGAGCCGATAGCGAAAGTGGCGAACGCGCCGGGCGATAGCCTCTGGCACACGCTGATTGAAGCCGACAACTACCACGCCCTTCAGCTTTTGGAGTACCTCTATGAGGGGCAGGTGGATTGCATCTATATCGACCCGCCCTATAACACAGGGGCAAGGGACTGGAAATACAACAATGACTACGTGGATTCGTCGGACGCTTGGCGGCACAGCAAGTGGCTGTCGATGATGCAGAAACGGCTGAAATTGGCAAAAAAGATATTGAACCCGGACACGGGCGTTCTTATCGTCACTATTGACGAACACGAAGTTCACCATCTGCGGACTTTATTGGATGAATTGTTTCCCGAATCCTTTATCCAAATGACAACAGACGTTATTAATCCAAAAGGAAATCCGCAAGGTCACTTTGCCCGTGTTGAGGAATACAACATTTTCTGCTTTATGCCGAATACGCCTGTGACTCTCGGCAACGACCCCTTGTTAGGAGATAAGCCATCAACAAAAAATGTTCGGTGGTACTCATTGCTTGGTTCAGGCACTGATTCGCAGCGTAAAGACCGCAAGGATATGTTCTATCCAATTTATATAGACACAAAACGGCATAGAGTTGTCAAAGCGGGAACCCCCTTGCCTTTTGACGAACACCCGACTATTGGAGAAAAGATTGACGAGTATGACGTTGCGTGGCCTATTCGTGATGATATGTCTGAGGGCAGATGGTATGTTGCTCCTGCGACCCTGAATAGCTTAATTTCCGAGGGGTACGTAGAACTTGGTTCTTACGATAAACGGCGGCAGACTTGGAGTATGCGTTATCTTGGAAGCAAGCACAAACGCCAGATGGCCTCTGGTGAATTGGTGATTACGGAGTTTGATGAAGAACGAAATTGTGTGTGCCTTGCGTATAAGGATTCGCTTATGGTTCAAATGAAAACTGTGTGGCATAGAAGCCTTCACGATGCAGGGGCTTACGGTTCAGACTTTGTTTCCTCTATCGTTGGGCAGTCAAGAGCGTTTTCGTTTCCCAAATCCCTTTATTCCACGAGGGATTCTGTTGCGGCCGTGGTGAAAAATATACCCGATGCCCTTGTTGTTGATTTCTTTGCCGGAAGTGGCACGACGCTTCACGCAGTAAATCTGTTGAATGCTGAAGACGACGGCAAACGCCGCTGTATCCTTGTTACGAACAACGAAGTGTCTGAAGCCGAAACCCGCAGTTTAAAATCGGCAGGCTGCCAACCCGGCGACCCCGAATGGGAAACGCACGGCATCTGCCGCCAGGTGACATGGCCGCGCACGGAATACAGCATCCTTGGCAAGCGGAAAGACGGCACGGCACTTTCCGGCGAATACTGCACAAGCCAGACGTACACGAGGGATGTCAACCGCTCGTTCTATCAGCTCGGTTTCGTAGAGAACCCCGCTGCACTTGTACCCGCCGCCAAAAAGCAGATTGTCGCACTCATCGGCAAAGACAAACTGCCGCAGTCGCTGGTGAAAACCGATAGCCGATTTATCGTGTCAGAGAAACATCCGGCTTCCGTGTTGTTTGACACAGAAGCGGTTGGCGAATGGCTCGCCGCACTTGAAGAGCAGGGGCATATAACCGACTTTTATATCGTGGCAAAGGACAACCGTGTCTTCAATGGCATCAAGGCAAAAGTCGCAACACTGCTCGGCACGGTCACGGTCACCGAGCCGCTGAAGCGCCCAATGAGCGAAGGCTTCCCTGCCAACGTGGAATACTTCAAACTCGGCTTCCTTGATAAGAACAGCGTGTCGCTCGGCCGGCAGTTTGCGGAAATACTGCCGCTCCTGTGGCTGAAAGCCGGAGCGGTCGGCGAACGCCCCGGACTTGACGGCGAGAAACTGCCGGATATGCTGATTCTGCCGCAGAACGCTTTCGCTGTCCTGCTCGACGAAGACCGCTACGGCGAGTTTGCCGAGCAGCTGACTGATATGGATAACATTCGCACGGTATACTTCGTCACGAACTCCGAAGAGGCGTTCAGGGAGATGTCGGATGGTGTCGGGCAAGAGCGAACCTGCCAATTGTACCGTGACTATATAGATAATTTCGTAATTGGAAGCAGGAGGAATAAGCTATGAGAGCTACGCTTTTCACGTTTCAAGAAACGGCGCTCGCCGACTTGCACGGCAAAATACAGAAGGCGCACACTATGTGGAGCGAAAAAGACCCGCAGGTCATTTCCTTATCCGCTCCCACCGGCGCGGGCAAGACGATAATCATGACCGCGCTGTTCGAGGAAATCATATTCGGTCACGCCTATGGCGTAGCGGAGCCGGACTCCGTTTTTGTCTGGCTGTCCGACATGCCCGAACTGAACCAGCAGACGCGGCTGAAAATAGAGAGCAAGTCTGACAAGTTCCGCACAAGGGACGTTCACGTTATAGACTCAAATTTTGACGCGGAGTTTTTTGCGCCCGGCAGCATCAACTTCCTGAACACGCAGAGACTCGGCACGGATAAACTCTTGACCGGCACGGGCGACGCCCGCCAATACACGATATGGCAGACACTCGCCAACACGGCGAAACGCCAGCCAAAGTCTTTCTATGTGGCAATCGACGAGGCGCATCGCGGCACGTCCACGCCGCAGACCGAGAACAAGGCACAATCCATCATGCAGAAGTTCATTCGCGGCAGCAAGGAAGATGGCATGCCCATTATGCCACTGGTCATCGGCGTGACCGCCACGCCGCAGCGTTTCCAAAAACTCGTAGAAAACTCGTCCTCAACAATACAAAAAGTCATCGTACCGCCGGAGGACGTTATAGAGTCAGGGCTTTTGAAGGACAGGATAATCATCCACTTCCCCGAAATGGCTCTCGGCGCGGATATGACGATGTTCAAGGAAGCGGCCGTCAACTGGAAAAAGAAATGTGGGCATTGGGCGGCGTACTGCGAGCACGAGGAGATTGCAAAACCTGTGCGTCCGATTCTGGTCGTTCAGGTTCAGGACGGCACTGACCGCGGAGCCACGCAGACCGATTTGGCATCCTGCTTTGCCGCGCTGGAGGAACTGCTCGGACGGAAGCTGAAATCAGGGGAAGCCGTGCATACCTTTAATGACCAGGAGGCGGTCAATATCGGCGAATACGAGTTGCGTCGTATCGACGCTTCCCGCATTGAGGAAGATGAGACGGCTATGGTCGTATTCTTTAAGATGAACCTTTCCACTGGCTGGGACTGCCCGCGCGCCGAAACAATGATGTCGTTCCGTCATGCAAGTGACTATACCTACATCGCCCAGCTTCTTGGGCGTATGATTCGCACACCACTTGCCCGCCGTGTTGAATCCGACGCAGAGCTAAACAACGTGGCTCTCTATCTCCCATTCTTTGACGAAGAGACCGTCAAGAATGTGGAACAGGCCCTCCGTGACAGCGAGGCGATTGTCCCTGCCGAAACAGGCACACACAGAGAGTTTGTCACGCTGAAGCGCGACCCGTCGTTTGCCGACGTGTTTAGCGATATGGATTTGATAACCTACCGCGTGGACGCAGCGAGAAAGCAGCCCGCTCTGCGCAGGCTGATGGCTCTTGCCCGCGCACTCACGCAAGATATGATAGCCCCTGATGCACGGCGCAGTGCGCTGAAAAAGGTACTGGACAAGTTTGATGAGGAAATTGCCGCGCTCAGGGAATCCGGTAAATATGATGAAATCGAAAGGGCGGTCACGGCACTCGCACTCAAGACGCTGACAATTGACTACGGCACAGATATGGCAAGTACAGCCGACTCAGAAACGGTGGAGCTGTCTGAATTTGACCTGACGAACCTATTCGAACGGGCAGGCAAAGTCCTTGGCGGAGATTTGCACACGGAATACTGGATTCGCCACAGTATTCGCGATGCGGAGGACGTTAAAACAGAAATAATCGCAATGGCAAATGAAACCGCTATTATGGAGCAGTTGGATGCTTGCGCCGAAAAGTTGTTTAACGAACTCTACGACTATCACAAAGCGGCATTCAAGAAACTGAAAGAAGAACGAAAAGACACATACAAGAAGCTGGCGCTGTCGTCAGCCATCCCCATTGCCCTTGCATGGGATTTGCCACAGAGCATCGACTTTTTGCTCGGTGATGATACCGATGTCTTTGAGAACCATCTTTTCATCCCCACCGATGGCGGCGATTTCAAAGTCAGCCTGAACGATTGGGAAGCCGGTGTGGTCAGAGAGGAACTGGCAAACGGAGCAGTGGCGTGGCTGCGCAATCTTGACCGCAAGAAGTGGTCTTTGGAAATTCCGTATGAAGCAGCAGGTGTCACGGCATCAATGTTCCCTGACCTGCTTGTTGTCAGGGCAGATGCCCACGGCTATGTTTTTGATGTACTTGAGCCTCACGACCCCAGCCGCAAGGACAACTATCCCAAAGCGGTAGGTTTGGCAAAATTCGCCGAAAAGCATGGCGGCCATTTTGGACGCATTCAACTTATCCGTAAAGTTCATAAATTTGGGCGGGACATCTTCTACCGCTTGGACATGAACAAGACGGAGATTTTGGGCAAGGTGCGTGGAGTGGCTTCGAACGAAGAACTGGACAGAATTTTTGATGATGATGCGGCGGCGGAGGAATGACAATCGCAAAATGCTCAAACAATACTATGGAGGAGGCGCAAACAGATGACATCTTTGCAGATAAAGAAGCTGCTCGCCAAGGCTTGGCTGCGAAGATGAAGAACAGACACATATGGGCATTTGGCGGCACCGCATTGTTGGCGGCAGTCATCGCCATTGCTCTCATGCTGCCAGGCTGCTTTCCAGCGCCGCCACCAGACCCGCAGCCTAAGCCAGGCCCAATACCATCTGAGGCGGCGGTTCACTTTGTCCCCGGGCCCCCTTCGCCCCAATCCGCACCCCTCACGCGGTCTCGATCTCCCGCGCGTCCTTCAGCCCAAGCAGCTCAACCGCGTCGTCGCGCATCTTGTACTTCAAAATCTTCCCCGCGCCGTTCATCGGAAACTCGTCCACAAAGCGGACATACCGCGGCGTCTTTTGCTTCGCCATATGGCTCCGCACGTACTCCTTGACATCCCCCTCGCCCAGCGCCGCGCCCTCTTTCAAGATGACCCACGCCATGATCTCCTCGCCGTATTGCTTGTCCGGCACGCCGATGACCTGCGCGTCCGAAACGAGGGGGTGCGTATACAGAAAGTCCTCGATCTCCTTCGGGTAGATGTTTTCACCGCCGCGGATGATCATGTCCTTGATCCGCCCCGTGATCTTGAAGTTGCCGTTTTCGTCCTTCAGCGCAAGGTCGCCCGTATGAAGCCAGCCGTCCTTGTCAATGACAGCGGCCGTAGCCGCCGGCATTTTGTAGTAGCCTTTCATGATGTTGTACCCGCGGGCGACAAATTCCCCGATCTCGCCCTCCCCGAGCTCCGCGTTTGTCTCCGGGTCCACAATGCGGCATTCGATGCCCGGCAGCGGCCGGCCCACCGTGTTCACGCGCCAGTCGATTGGGTCGTCCGAGCGGCTCTGCGTGCATCCCGGCGACGACTCCGTCTGTCCGAAAACGATCGTGATCTCCCGCATATTCATCTTTTCGACCACGTCTTCCATCACCTTGATCGGGCAGGGGCTGCCCGCCATGATGCCCGTGCGCATATGCGAAAAATCCGTGGCCGCGAAATCCCCGTGCTCAAGCATCGCGATGAACATGGTCGGGACGCCGTGAAACGCCGTGATCTTCTCGCGGTTGATGCAGTCGAGCGACTGCGCGGGGGAGAAAGCCGGCATCGGGGACATCGTCGCCCCGTGCGTCATCGCGGCGGTCATGGCGAGCACCATGCCGAAACAGTGAAACATCGGCACCTGGATCATGAGCCGGTCCGCCGTGGAAAAATCCATGCAGTCCCCGATGCATTTCCCGTTATTCACGATGTTGTAATGCGTGAGCATGACGCCCTTCGGGAAGCCCGTCGTCCCCGATGTGTACTGCATATTGCAGATGTCGTTTTTTTCCAAATGCGCGGCGCGGTGCCGGACTTCCGCTGCCGGGACGTCCCCCGCGAATCCCGCCGCCTCGTCCCATGTCAGGCAGCCGGGGCATTCCGACTCCACGGTGATGATGTTTCTGAGAAACGGCACGCGCTTCGCGTGCAGCGGCGCCCTTGGGTCCTTGCCCTCAAGCTCCGGGCAGATTTCCCGAATAATAGAAACATAGTCGCTGTCTTTGTACCCGCCGACCATCACGAGCGTATGCGTGTCGGACTGCCGCAGCAGATACTCCACCTCGTGTATTTTGTACGAAGTATTCACCGTCACGAGCACGGCCCCGATCTTTGTGGCCGCCCAAAACGTGATAAACCACGCCGGCACGTTTGTCGCCCAGATGGCGACGTGGCCCCCGCGCTTGACGCCGAGCGCCATCAGGACGCGCGCAAACCCATCGACGTCATCCCGAAACGCCGCGTACGTCCTCGTATAGTCGCGCGTCGTGTAGCGAAACGCGTACTGCTCCGGAAATTCCTCGGCCATGCGGTCGAGCACCTGCGGGAACGTCAGGTCGATGAGCCGGTCTTTTTCCCATACAAACTTGCCGTCGCCCCGGTTGTTTGCGAACAAGCGGCGGCTTTGATACCCCCGCCCGATGTCCGCTGCCATATAATTGTAGAAATGCGGAAAGACGATGCCGGCGTCGGAGAGCTGCGGCGCCCATTTTTTCACCCACTCGAGGCAGATGTATCCGTCGTAGTTCACCGAGTTCAGCGCCATCATCACCGCGGCGATCGGCAGGTCGCCCTCGCCCATAAAGCGGTATTCGGGCGCGCCGTCTTTCATCAGGGAGTCCTTTGCGTGGACGTATTTGATGTGGGCGCCGAGGTTTTGGACGGTCTGTTCCGGCGTTTCCGCCCCGTAGCGCACGGTATGGTGGAAATCCCACAGCGCGGCCGCGTGGTCGCTGCCCGCCTCGGCAAGCACACGGGCAAGGCGCGCCGTGTCGCTGTACACGCCGTTCGTTTCGAGCAGCAAGGTGACGCCATGCCGTTCGCAGGCAGGCAAAATCCGCCGCAGCGCTTCTGCGACAGCCCCGTCGTCCACATCGCCGTCAGGGGCGATGGCGCGATCGCCCAGCGCGCGCACAAACGGCGCGTTCAGGCGCGCCGCGAGCTCGATATACGAGGTTAGCCCAGAGATGTTTTCCTCGATAATACCCCTTTCCCTGAGCACGCAGCCCGAGGAGAGGCAGCTGATTTCGAGGCTGAGCGCGGAAAGCTTTTCGATGGTCTGCGGCAGCGCCTCGGGCGTGAACGGCTTGTCCTTGCCAAAGGACACCTGCTTGCCCAGGCCGCGCACCTCGATGCCGTCAAAACCGATATCCTTTGCCATGGAATAGATGTCGCTCCAACCGAAGTCGGGGCAGCCTAATGTTGAAAACGCGAGCTTCATATTTTACCGCCCTGCGGTCGGCATTCGACCGCGCAAATTTCGCCATAAACCATTCTTGAACACATACTTATTCACACTTGGTTTTCCTCCAGGCCCTTGTAGTATCTGTACTTTTCTTCCGCGTCCTTCGCCGCTTGCGCAAACAGCCTTTTCGCGTTTTCGGGGAAGGTCTTTTCCAAGGAAGAATACCGGGTCTCCCCTTCCAAAAACCCGATCAGCGGCTTTGCCGGCGCAGGCGAGTCGAGCTTGAACGGGCGGCCCTCTTTCGGGTGGTACCGATACAGGTGCCAGTAGCCCGCGTCCACAGCGCTTTTCATCTCACGCTGGGCGTTTTCCATGCCGGCGCCGATGCCGTGCGCGGTGCACGGCGCGTAGGCTATGACCAACGCGGGGCCGGGGTATTCGTCCGCCTCGATCAGCGCCTTCACCAACTGGGCGGGATTCGCGCCCATGGCGACCTGCGCGACATAGACGTCGCCATACGCCATCATCTGCCGCCCAAGGTCCTTCTTCTTTGTCTTCTTGCCGGACGCCTGAAACTTGACTGCGGCGCCTAGCGGCGTTGCCTTCGACGACTGGGAGCCTGTATTGGAATAAACTTCGGTATCCACGACGAGCACATTGACGTCGACGCCCATCGAGAAGACGTGGTCGAGGCCGCCGTACCCGATGTCATAAGCCCATCCGTCGCCGCCGTACATCCAGATCGACTTCTTTGAAAGCTGGTCGCGCCGCGCAAGCATCCCGTCTGCCAGCGCCTTCGCCTCGCCGGACAGGCCGGCGCTTTCCAAAGCGGCCGCAAGCCGGATCGACGAGGCCTGCGACATCCGCGAATCCGAAAAAGTCGCAAGCCATTGCCCTATCGCTTCCGCAAGCGGCGCAAACGCCGCCTGCCCCGCGATTCCCGTATTCAGCGCCTCCGCCTGCCCGCGCAGCGCGGCGCGCGCGTGCTTCGCGGCAAGCCCCATGCCGAGGCTGAACTCCGCGTTGTCCTCAAAGAGGGAATTTGACCAAGCCGGGCCTCTGCCGTCCTTGTTCACCGTGTAGGGGATGCTCGGCATGGACGCGCCCCAAGCCTGGCTGCAGCCTGTCGCGTTCGCCCAGTATATCCGGTCGCCAAACAGCTGGGTCAGCAGCTTTGCGTAGGGCGTCTCCCCGCAGCCGGCGCACGCGCCCGAAAACTCGAGCAGGGGCTGCTTGAACTGGCTGCCCTTGACAGTGGAGACCGGGAAGAGATCGCCCTTTTCCGTGATCGTGAGCGCGTAGCCCCATTCCGGGCGGGCGAAGTCCTCCTCCGACACGGGCCGCATACGGAGCGCCTTTTCCTTTGCGGGGCAGACGGCCGCGCAGCTGCCGCACCCCGTGCAGTCCTGCAAACTGAATTTCAGCGTATAGGCAAAGCCCTTTGCGGCGCCCTTGCCGGGCGCGGACGAAAAGCCCGCCGGGGCCGCCGCCTTTTCGCGTTCGTCCATCAGATAGGGGCGGGCCACGCCATGCGGGCAAACAAAGGCGCAGAGGTTGCATTGGAGGCATTTTTCGGGTTCCCAGGCCGGGATTTGCGCCGCGATGCCCCGTTTCTCATAGGCGGAAGTCCCCATCGGCATAGTCCCGTCCTCGTATCCCGCAAAGGCGCTGACGGGCAGATCGTCGCCCTTCTGCGCGTTGATCGGCAAAAGGATATTCTCGATGAAAGCGGGGGCCGGAGCCTTTTCCGCCGCGGCCTTTTCCTCATCAAGCTCATTCGCGTCCTGCCAGCCTGCGGGCACAGGCACTTCGGCGGCGCCGCCCGCGCCCGCGTCGATTGCCAAAACATTCATCTCCACGACCCGGCCGCCCTTCGCCCCGTACGTCTTTTCGATCGCGTCCTTCATATGCCGGACCGCTTCCGCTGCCGGGATGATGCCGGCAAGCGAAAAGAAAGCGGCCTGCAGGACGGTATTGATCCGGCCCCCGAGCCCGAGCCCCGCAGCGATGCGGTTTGCGTCGATGATGAAAAGCCGTATCTTGTTTTCGGCGAGGTGGCGCTTCACATCCGCGGGCAGCCTGCCGGGCAGCTCCCCGGGCGCCCACGGGCAGTTCAAAAGGAAGGAGCCTCCGGGCTTGATCTCGCCCACAATGTCGTATTTTCCTAGGTAGGACGCGTTGTGGCAGGCGACAAAATCGGCAAACTTGATCAGGTGCGACGCCCGGATGGGTTCCTTGCCAAAACGCAAATGGGACTTCGTGACCCCGAATGATTTTTTCGTGTCGTATTCAAAATACGCCTGTGTGTACAGATCTGTATAATCGCTGATAATCTTGATGGAATTTTTGTTGGCGCCGACCGTCCCGTCGGAGCCGAGGCCCCAAAACTTGCAGCAGACGGTCGACTCGGGCTCCACGCGCAGGCGCGGCCCTATCGGCAAAGACAGCCCGGTCACGTCGTCGTCGATGCCGATCGTGAAGCGGGCTTTCGGCGCGGCGGACAAAAGCTCGTCAAACACCGCCTTGATCTGCTCCGGCCCCGTATCCTTCGACGAAAGCCCGTACCTGCCCCCGATGACGAGAGGGCGCTCCTCCATGTCGTAGCACAGCGCGCGGATATCCTCAAACAGCGGCTCGCCCACGGCGCCGTGCTCTTTGACGCGGTCAAGGACGGCAAGGCGCTTCGCCGATTTCGGCAGCGCGGCCAAAAAGTGCTTTGCCGAGAACGGGCGGTACAGATGGACTTGCAGCAGCCCTGTCTTTTCTCCGTGCGCGTTCAGATAGTCTATGGTATCCTTCGCCGTGCCGCAGACGGACCCCATCGCGACGATGACGCGGTCTGCGCCATCGTCGCCATAATAGTCAAACAGGCCGTGCCTGCGCCCGGTGATCCGGCCGATTTCATCCAGATACCCCTCGACGATCTCCGGGAGCGCGTCGTAGCAGGGGTTGTTCGCCTCCCGGACCTGGAAGTAGATGTCCGGGTTTTGGACGGTGTTGCGCAGGGTCGGGTGTTCCGGGTTCAGCGATTGGTCGCGAAACCGTTTCAGCGCGTCCCAGTCGACAACCCGCCGGATGTCATCATAGTCTATAAGCTCGACTTTTTGCACCTCATGGGATGTGCGAAAGCCATCAAAAAAGTGCATGAAAGGGATACGCCCGCGGATGGCGGACAGGTGCGCCACAAAGCCCAAGTCCTGCGCCTCCTGCACGCTGCCGGAGGAGAGCAGCGCGAACCCCGTCGCCCGGCAGGCCATCACGTCGGAATGGTCGCCAAAGATGCTCATCGCGTGCGTGCCCACCGTCCGGGACGCGACATGAAGCACGCCAGGCTGCTTCGTGCCCGCGATTCGGTAAAGCACGGGGATCATCAGCATCAGCCCCTGTGACGATGTGAACGACGTCGCGAGCGAGCCCGCCTCCAGCGCGCCGTGCATCGCGCCGACGGCGCCCGCCTCGGACTGCATCTCCACAAGATCCACAGACTGCCCAAAGATATTCTTTTTTCCGGCGGCGGCCCACTCGTCCGTGACCTCGGCCATGGGCGAGGACGGGGTGATCGGGTAAATCGCCGCAATTTCGGTCAACGCGTACGCAGCATACGCGGCGGCTTCATTGCCGTCGATGGCTACGGCCTTATTTGTCAAATGATTGCCTCCTTCACTGCAAAAGATATCATTACAATCATACTTGTTTTCCGCCAAAATGTTAAGGGCGAATTGCGCTGCCTGCGGACGCTGGCGCACGCTTCCGGTGAAAAAAAGGCTGAAATGAAAAAATTGTCGCCGTGTTCATTCCTTGTCGCGGTAAGCCACAACGACCTCCGTGATCTCGCAGCCCTCGTGCGGAAAGGTTCGCCCTTCCCTCGGCGACTTTTTGTTGTCCGCAAAGCTGACCAAATATCCCCGCTGCTGTCCCCGGCTTTTCAGATAAGAAACAAGCTGGTCGTAGCCCTCTGCGGCGGCCTGGCCCCCTCGCCAGATTTTCAGCTCGATGATGTGTTCCTCGCCGCCATAAAAGACGACCACGTCCATGCGCCGGCTGCCCCGCGTTTCCGGCTCCACCGCGTAGTGCCCTGTCCCGTTGATGATGGGCTTCAGAAAGCTCAGGAACAAAAGCCGCGCCTGACGCTC
>JAITMX010000115.1 GCA_031290775.1 Eubacteriales Family XIII. Incertae Sedis bacterium | reverse complement strand
CGCGCCCATCCCGCCCGCCACGGCCGACCGCACCGATTTGTTCCTGTGGCTCCTGCTCTGCTTCGCGTCCCTTGACGCGCTCCTGCTCTGCGCCTTCCTGGTGGGCAGGCGCAGGCGCGCGCGGCAGGATGGGCTATCCTGATCAATCACACAAAGAGCGGGATTGGCAGGAGGCTTGAGAGGTCGAGGGCGCAGGCGTTGGCGAGGGTCGCTGCGGCGAGGCGGTCGGCTTTTGCGGTCTCGGGCGTGGTAAAGAGGCGCGTCGCGGAGACGATGCCGGCGCAGAGCAGCCCGGCGGTGCCGGGCTCCGGACTGATTCCGTATTCCGAGAAAAGCTGGCAGATGAGGGTCGAGGCCGCGCCTACGGGCTGTATATTGCAGTGTACGGGCGCCTTTGTCGTGAGGCCGGCAAGCGCGTGGCAGTCGATGATTTCAAGGATACGGGCGTACGCGAGGCCGGACGGCGCTCGCGCGGGGTCGTTGAAGCCTACGAGGATGACATCCTTGCCGGAGATGTCCGTCAATGTTTCTGGAAGCTCCGCGCCGAAGCGCGCGAGCGCCGCGAGCGTGGTTTCGTCCGGCACGCCAGAGATATATGGGGCATAGGGCGCGGGGGCCTTGCCTGTGGCCATTGTGCTCGCCGCCGCCCTGTTTTCCGCAGCCTCTCTGCCGAGGCCGTCCCTTGCCGCGATTGCGTTTTTGAGCCGCGCACAGCAGATCGCCGCGCAAACGCCGTCTGTCGAGGGGCCTTGCCCGGCGAGCACGCAGACGGCGGGCGGGTGATTAAACCCGCCGCCGCTTTCCTCTTCGCCGTGCAGTTCGCGCAGAAGCGCCTCGTACGCGGCATCGGCCTCTTCTTTTGTATGCCCCCCGATCGGGTCGTAATCATTCATGTTATAATTCAAACATGTTATCGGAAGATATGCAAGCGTGCAATGAAACGGCTGGGTTGGCGGCAAAAATGCCGGGGGAAGATTGTTATGGACGACGCGGAAAAATTTTTGAAAACTCACGGGCTGCACGAAGCGCGCTGCGATTTTGACGGGCAGGTTTCGCGTTTCACGGCCGAAATGGAAGCCGGGCTTGCCGGGGAGAAAAGCTCGCTGCTTATGCTGCCTACGTATTTGGACGCGGTTGCGGGGGCGGAGGCGAAAGGGGACGTGATCGCGGTCGACGCCGGCGGCACCAATCTTCGGATCGCGCTCGTCAGTTTCGGCGGCGGCGCGCCGCAAATCGGGCGTTATGAAAAATATCGCATCCCCGGTTCGGAAGGCGCGGTCGGCAAGGACGAATTTTTTGCGCGTATCGCGGCGCATATCGGGGACAGAACAGACAAGTCGGGCAAGGTCGGCTTTTGTTTTTCGTTTCCGAGCGAAATCGGCGCGAATCGGGACGGCAGGATTCTCGGTTTTAACAAAGAAGTCAAGGTAAACGGCGCGGAGGGCGCTTTCATCGGCGCCGAGCTCAACGCGGCGCTCGCGCGCGAGGGGAAGCCGCCCGTGGACGTGACGGCGCTCAACGACTCGGCGGCCGCGCTCATCGGCACGCTGTTTGCCTCGGGCGCCGAAAGCCGCGGCCGGTACAGCGGGTATATCGGCTTGATTTACGGGACCGGCATCAACATCTGCTACCACGAAAAAAGCAAGGGAATGCTGATCAATACGGAGGCCGGCGGATACGACGGGTTTGAACAGTCGGCCTGCGACCATGAAATCGATGCCGAGTCCGGCAATCCGGGCGACCACTGTTTTGAAAAGATGGTCAGCGGCGCGTATTTCGCAAAGGTCGCGCTGAAAGCAATCAAACTCGCCGCGCGCGAGGGGCTTTTCAGCGCGAGGGCTTGCGAAAAGCTGGCCGCGCCCTTTGAGCTTGACGCGGTTTCGATCGACCGTTTTTTGGAAAGCGGCGGGGTGCGCGGCGCCGGGCTTGGGGCGCTTTGCGATTCGGAAGCGGACGCAGCGCTGCTGCTTGGGATATTCGACGGGCTGTACGAGCGGGCGGCGAAACTGCTCGCGGTCGCGATGACGGCTGTGCTGCGAAAGAGCGGCGCGGACGGGCAGAGGCCGGCCCTCATCGTGGCGGAGGGCAGCACATTTCGCAAGGGGTACTTGTTCCGCGAACGCTTTGAGCGGGCGATTTTGGCGCACACGGACGGCGCCGCGCCGTACACCCTCGTGCTTGCCGACGACCACGCCGTCATCGGCGCGGCAGCGTCGGTCTTTCTCTAAGGAAGCGGTGAGAAATAAATTGGACATTTGGTTTGTCTTTTTTCCGCCTGACTGCGTTGCAAAGCCTCGCCGTACTAACAGTACGGCTACGTTTTGCGCCTTGTCAGCCGAAAAAAATCCTGCGCCAAATTTGTCCACTTTATTTTTCACCACTTCCTAACCACTTTTTCGTCAAGTTCGCCATCCGATAAAATGGACTGCATATGTTTATTGATATTTTGCCTTGTTGTTTGAAATAACTCTGCTATTTCAAGTTCAGTAAGCCAAACGGCTCCATCTTTGAGATGAAGTTCAATCTTCGTTTGCCCGTCATCCGTACTGTAGAGAATCATATCGTTGCTCATTTATTGCCCCACGAATCTTATTGCTTTGCCTCTCTGCAATTGTATCCATTCAACCACACGCTTGCCGCAACACTTTTTCTACACAAACATCTTTTCGTTGCTTCTGTTTTCTTGGGCATGCCTGCGAATCATTATAGCAGTCGAAGATTGAAATATCAATGCGAAATAGGGCGAGCTGCGAAATAGGGCGAGCGCAAAAGAATGCCGGGTATTGTTGCAACAATTCAGACCGCACCCATACAATCGGCTGCAGTTCACGCCCAAACCGTCAGCCGTAGAGTGCCACGGCTGACGGCATCCTGGCAAGCGTCTGAATTGTTGCGGTATTGTTTTGAGGCATCGCGGACGGCGGCCACAAGAATGGCAACAGTTTTTCCCGGGGCCGCGCAGGGCAGCAGCTCAGGCACGCTGTCAAATGCGCCTGTCATGGCGGGTTCGATCCGTCATTGCGAGCGTAGCGAAGCAATCCATCGCATCCCGAAGCGTTTCCGACGGTTTGTATGTCTTATAATTACGATTGCTGCGATTATTATTCGTTTTTAACCCATTTCATCAATCCATTATCCTATCATTTCATACACAATGTATATAAACATTCGCTTGTAAACCGTTTGGCCTTTCCGTATGATGGGGTCAAGGCAATGCGTCCCGGCAGTCCGGGCGCAATGAAACAATTTGCTATACAACGTGAATCTGAAAGGAGAGTTTGAGATGCATATGGCAGACGCGCTGCTGTCGCCCGGCGTTGGCGGCGGGATGTACGCCGCAAGCGTGGCGGCAATCGCGATTTCGGCGGCAAAAATCAAAAAGGACGACCTCGGCGAGAGCAAAGTGCCGCTCATGGCCGTATCGGGCGCGATGGATTTCGCGGCGCAGATGATCAATTTCACAATCCCGGCTACGGGCTCCTCGGGGCATATCGGGGGGGGCATCCTGCTCGCGGCGCTGCTTGGCCCCTTTGCGGGCTTGCTCGCGCTTGCCGCCGTGCTCGTCATACAATGCCTTTTCTTTGCCGACGGCGGCCTGCTCGCCCTCGGCTGCAACATCTTCAATATGGGCGTCATACCCTGCCTCTTCATCTACCCGTTGGCATTCCGGCGCGTCCTGTCGCCCTCGCCGAACGCGAAACGCATTTGGGCCGGCTCGGTCGTCTGCGTCGTGGCCAGCCTGCAGCTCGGCGCTTTCGGCGTTGTCGCGGAAACGGCGGCATCGGGCGTCACAGAGCTGCCGTTTTCCGCTTTCATTTTGCTCATGCAGCCCATCCATTTGGCGATTGGCGTCGTCGAGGGGCTTGTTACCGCCGCGATTCTGAACTTTGTATACGCGGCGCGGCCCGAAATCCTGACCTCGGCCGCTTTTGGGACGCGCCCGCAAAGCGCCGCCAAAACCCGCAAACCCGCGTCCATGAAAAAAGTGATCCTCGCGTTCGCGTGCGTCGCCATCGTTGCGGGCGCGGCGCTTTCCCTGCTCGCGTCCCCCTATCCGGACGGCCTCGAATGGTCGATGGAGAAGGTCGCGGGCACGGCGGGGCTTGAGGCGGGCGGCGGCGTCTTTGAGTCGTTTGCGGCGGCGCAGGAAAGGCTGTCCTTCATGCCGGGCTACGACTTTGCGGCGGGCGCGGGCACAGGCGCCCCGGTGGCCGGCATCATAGGCGCGGCCGCCGTCTTCGCGGCAGCCGGCGCTGCGGGCCTCGTGATCCGCGTTTGCAAAAAAAAGCGAAGGGCGGCCGGCGCCGCCAAGGATGCCTGACCATGCTGTCCAACCGCATCCACGAGCTCTACGTTCTCGAGGGTCTGGCAGACAATGATACCGCAATCCACAAGCTGCACCCGCGGGCAAAGCTTGTGGTCACATTTGCGTATATCGTCGCGGTCGTTTCCTTCAACCGCTACGATGTCCTCGGCGACGTGCCCTTTTTCCTGTATACGGCCCTCGTCTGCGGGATAGGCGAAGCGCCGCTGAGAACGCTGCACAAACGCTTTCTCATCGCCCTGCCCTTTTGCGCGTTCGCGGGCCTCACAAACCTGTTGCTTGACCGGCAAGTCGCCTTTGCCCTCGGCGGCGCGGCGGTCACGTTCGGCCTGCTGTCCCTGCTCGCGATCCTTCTGCGCACCTACCTCTGCGTCATGGCCGTCTTTGCGCTCATCGCCACGACGCCCTTTCAGGGTCTGACGCGCGAACTGCGCCATCTGCGCATGCCGCAGATTTTCATCACGCTCATCGAGATGATCTACCGTTACATCGGCGTCCTCATCGACGAGGCCGGCTGCATGTCCACGGCCTACAAACTCCGCAGCGTAAAGACGAAAGGGATCGCGATGAAGGATATGGGCAGTTTCGTCGGGCAGCTCACCATCCGCAGTTTTGACCGCGGCGAGCGGGTCTATGCCGCGATGGCCTGCCGGGGCTACGGCGGGGAATTTCCCGAAATGGAATACGCGGGGCCGAAACCCGGGGACATCCTGTTCATTTTCCTGCTCTGCGCCGCTTTCGCCGCCTTGCGCGTTTTCCCCGTTTTGGATATGATTTAGGAAGCGTTGATTTGACCAAAGGAGCGTATCTTGCACGACGACAGAGACGAAAAACCGGCCGGCGCGCACCGGCACCGGCACCCGCACGGGCACGGGCCCGCGCCTTTGCGCGTCAGCGGGCTGACCGTGCGCTATTCTGACGGCACGGCCGCGCTCCGGGACGTTTCAATCGACATCAAGGCCGGCGAAAAAGTCGCGCTCATCGGCGCCAACGGCGCCGGCAAGACCTCGCTCTTCCTCTCGCTCGTCGGCATCCTGCGCCCCGACGCGGGTACCATCATCGTCGGCGACGTGCCTGTCGACAAAGACCACCTGCTCACCGTGCGCCGCAAAATCGGCCTCGTCTTTCAAAATCCCGACGACCAGCTTTTCATGCCGCGCATTTACGACGACATCGCTTTCGGCCCGCGCAACTTTGGCCATACGGAAGCCGAAGTCCGCGAAAAAGTCGAGGCCGTCCTCGAGGCCCTCGGCGCCGCGCACCTTGCCACTCGTTCGTCTTTGAAACTGTCGGGCGGGGAAAAGCGCGTCTGCGCCATCGCTTCCGTCCTCGTCATGCAGCCGCGCCTCCTGCTTTTCGACGAGCCGACCGCCTTCCTCGACATGAAGGCAAAGGCCCGTTTTATGGAGATTCTGGGCGGGCTCGGGCAGACGCGCATCATCGCGACCCACGACCCGGCGCTTGCCGCGGCGGTTTCGGACCGCGTGATCGTGCTCGAAGGCGGAAGCGTCACGGATGACGGCCCCGCCGCCGAAGTGCTCGCGCGTCAAAAATTCGCATAGAACCCGCTCTGATTTCCAAATATTTGTAATGATTCTGTAAACCAATCATCACTGCCACGAGATGAAGCCACCGCAAGCCTTGGGTATAATTTGACTGTGCCTATTCGCGCATCATTTTTGCGTATAGAAAACCATGGATTCGGAGGCTTGGAAAAACCTATGAAAAAGAAATCGACTATAACAAATACAATCATCGCGCTCGCGCTTGCCTGTTCGCTGTTTGCGGCGCTGCCCGCCGGCGCGGCCTACGCGGCGGAACCCTCCGTCGCCGACAACATCGTCCGTGTCCATCTGAACTCCTATGGGGAGCCTTCTTCGTTTTCAATGAACGCGGCCGGCTCATACACGATCACAGACAACGGCAAAGCGCTTTCGGGCGCTTTCACGGTCGCGGCTTCCGGAAGCGGGCTGCGCCTCACAAACGGCAGCGCGGCCTACGACCTCGACGGCGACATTTATATCAAAGCGGGCAGCCTCGCTGTCGGCAATCTGATCCAAATCAACGGCAGTTATGGTTATGTAGGCGATATGCGCATCCTGAACAAATCCGGCAAACTGAAACTCATAAACCATGTCGATATCGAAACCTACGTGATGGGCGTCCTGCCCTTTGAGATGGGCAACGGCTGGCCTGCGGAGGCGCTGAAATCCCAGGCGGTCGCGGCGCGCAGCTACGCGTACTATGTCATGAACTCCAGAAGCCGCACCACCGTTGAGCAAGACCTTGTCAACTCAATTTCGCATCAGGTGTATTACGGCTACAATTCTTCTTATGCAAATTGCATCGCAGCCGTAAACGCGACGAAAAACATGATTCTGAAAACCTATGCGGGCCAGACCGTATACGCCTGCTTTTCCGCGTCGAATGGCGGCATGACCGAGTCGGGCGTCGCGTCCGGCGCCGCCGCGGCCAATTACGACTACCTGCCGGCCAAGGAAGACCCCTACGATCTCGCGTACGCGCTTGCCACGACCGTCTACAGCGGCAAAGTGCAGGTTCCCAAAACGCTCGGCGCGGGCGACCTCAAAGGCAGCGCAGCGCAGCCGTACAAGATGATTCGCGAAAAACTGCAAGCGGCAGGCGTCGACATAAACGCGATTGCGCAGGACGCCGCGGTAAACAGCATTGCGCTCACAAACCCGAAGGCGCAAAGCCCCAGCCGCCAATTCACGGGCGCCGATTTCGCGGTCAGCCTGCCCGGCATAGGCGATTACACGCTTTCGTTTGGGCCCACTGCCATCCCCGGCAGCGGCAGCTATCCTTTCCTGAACAGCATCCTCGGCCTCGGCACGAAATTCACGATGCTGGCGCTCCGCGACGACGGGGCATATTGGACGCTCGCAAGCGTACGTTACGGCCACGGCGCGGGCCTGTCTCAGGTCGGCGCCTATCAGATGGCGGCACAGGGCAAAACGTATCAGGAAATCCTCACATTTTATTACAACCTCGGCACTGCGGCAAACCTCGTCACGATGCCATGGGACAGCAGCGGCGGCGGCACGGATCCCGGCGCGCCCGGCTACACGGTGACGGAGGTGGCAAAGACCGGCACGGTCAACACCGGGTCGCTCGTGCTGAATGTGCGCAGCGGGCCCGCGACCGGCAATGCGGTCGTCACGACCCTGAAAAACGGCTCAAAAGTCACCATCACCGGGCAGGTCTCCGACTGGTGGCGCATCGATCTCGGAAGCGGCAACAGCGGCTTCGTGAGCGGCGCCTACATCAAGCTCGACGCCGATCAACCGAGCGCGCCGCCCGCCGCGCCGGCAACCCAGGCCGGCACGGTCAACGCGCCGGGCACGACGCTCAACGTCAGAAGCGGCGCGGGTATGTCCTACGCTATCATCGGCAGCCTGAAACATGGCGACAAGGTCACAATCGAGAGCGAAAGCGGCTCCTGGTACAAATTGACGTACAGCGGCAAGGCCGCCTATGCCAGCAAAGCCTATGTGAAACTCGACAGCGCGAGCGGCAGCACACCGGCGGCGCCGTCCACGCCAACAGTCAAGACCGGCTACGTCAACACGCCGGGCATGAGCCTCAACGTCAGAAGCGGCGCGGGCACGGCCTACGCCGTCATCGGCAGCCTGAAGCACGGCTCCACGGTCACAATCGAGAGCGAAAGCGGCTCCTGGTACAAACTGACGTACAGCGGCAAAACAGCCTATGTCAGCAAAGCCTATATCAGCGACACCGCCCCCAGCGCCACGCCGGCCGCGCCCGCCGCCAAAACCGGCACGGTCAACGCGGCGGCAGGGCTGAACGTCCGCAGCGGCGCGGGCACAAACTACAAAATCATCGGCGGCCTGAAGCACGGCTCCACGGTCACGATCGCAAGCCAGTCCGGCTCATGGTACAAAATCAAGTACGGCGTCGCAGACGGCTGGGTCAGCGCTTCTTTTGTGAAATAGAGCCCGGCCGCTTCCTGCCCTTACCGGACGCGCGCGCTTGTGACGGCGCAGGCCTTTCCGCAAAACCCCACGCCCACGCCATAAACGGGCAGGGCTTGCGGGACGCCATCCGCATACCGCTTGTCAACAATCTGCCTGTACGCGGCTTTGGCGGCCCGGCGCAGGGCCGCGTCCATTTTCGTTTGCTTGAACTCGAAGATGACGCTCCGGTCCGGAAGGAGCGCCGTCACGTCCCAGCGCCCTTTCCCCGCTTCCCTGTTTGAAACGACATGGAGGCCGGAAGCAGCAAGCAGGCCGAGCACGAAGACGCGATACGTCTTTTCCGGCTCGGCGCTGTCCATATCAAAATAGGACAGCTTGCCGTTGATGAGCTCTGCGAGCGCGCCGCCGAAAGCCTCCGCGTCCCCCGCCAATCCAAATATTCGGGCGACAGCGCTCACGGCTGAATTGTAGATATCCGTGATGATGAACTGCCGCCATACCGATTGCAATTCCAGATTGGGCAGATAGATTTGGCACTCCCCGGCATATTCGGACGGGTCGTATGTCAGGTATCCGGATTGAAGGAGCAGTGAATAGAAAGCGTCGTCATGCCTGTATCCGTCCATGTCGTCCGCGGACAGCCGGTCTTTGACGGGCGTTGTGAAACGGGCGCTGCCAAACCCGCCGATAATCTCTGAAATATTTTCGAGGCGATCCTGCGTGAGCGCCGCCTTGATGCTGTCCATCATGCCGCTCTGCCCCCAATAATTGCCGAGACGGCCATCCGCCAAATAGTTCATGACAGAATATGTGAAATACACCTTCTCCGCGCCAATCCGGTAGCCATTGTACCAAGCACGGACGTCCGCGAGTTCCGTGTCTGTGCAAACATCAGACACTTCATCATCCGAAAAGCCGAAATCCGTGTCAAACGCGCTTTCGCTCAGCACGCCGTATACTTTGATATTGTTGAGTTCCGAGAACATCGACTCCTGCGCGATGCGGTTCACGCCCGTGAGGATGCCCTTTCCCAGATGCGGGTTGCCTTTCAGCGCCGACGCGAGCACAAACCGCGTGAACGTCCTGATTTCGTCAAATTCGCTGCCGCCGAGCTTCGCGCCGTCCATGAAGAGCTTGTCGTACTCGTCAACGAGGAGCCATGGGCTGCCCGGATATTTCCCGTCCAGCGCTTCAAGCGCGTCCGCGAGCAATTTGTCATAATTTGCGTCAGCATCCGCAAAATGCTGTTTCACCGAATCAGGAAGCTCCGCCTCGTCTACGTACCTGGCAAGCTGCTTCTTCACGTCTTCCGCAAAGGAGCTTTTATAATTGTGCGGCCTGAAGTTCCGAAAATCCAAACTGATGACAGGATGTTTGCCAAGTTCCCCAAACACTGGGCGGTTTTCAAGATACAGCCCCGAAAACAGCCCCTGGACGCTGCCGCCTTCGTCCTCAAGCGGGTCGAGGAACACGCGCAGCATGTCAAGATTGAGGCTCTTCCCCATGCGGCGCGGCCGCGTGAAAAGGAGCGCCTGCGATTCGTTTGAAAATACATGCTCGATGAACGCGCTTTTGTCAACATAGAGCAAATCGCATTCGATGAAACGCCTGAACGCGCTTGAGCCGAGATCTATTTTGTTCCTGTTGCCTCTAAACATATACACAAGCCCTTTCCGGCGATGCAAAAGCCCTTGATGACGTGATTGTAACATTTCGGTATGGACATTACAACGGCGGCGTTTGCAACTCACCCGCCCATCACGCGCAATCTTTTGTCCCTGCGGCGCTGCCGCCGAACCCGTTCATAGAGCTTGACGGTGAAGCGGTGAAACTGCTTGTGGCGGCAAACAGACAGCTTGCCGTACCTGCTGCGGTGGAATACTCGCTATGCAAACCCTTTCGCCGATTCTGATGCCGTTAATAGCCCCCATCCTGCCACAAGTTGAATTTTTGGCCATCAGGTGGTCAACTTTGCAGGTTGTGGCAGGATTCGTCCGCAACACTCCCTAATGTATTTCATCGAATACATCCCAGCCCACCCGCGCTTCTTCACAAGGGTTCTCGGTGTACCCGAAGCTCATCTGTATGCCAATAAACTTCAATCAAGCCTGAATGGTATTCTTCCCCCACAGTGCGGACTTTCTTCCCCTCCCAGTCCTGTACGCCAAACATAGCATTGATTTTATTTCGATGCTCATTCATTTCCGAGTGCAGTGCCGTCATATCTTGTTCGACATAATCGTTGTCTTTCTTTGCCATCTCTGATTTATCTTTGCGTTTCGAGTAAAAATCAATATTGTTTATGCATGTCGTCAAATCAGGCATTTTTCTTTCCTTCCCTCCATTCTTTACTATGAATTAACTTTCGCTACTGCTGGCCAGGCAATACTGCTGCTTTTTCATAGCCGACTTTCAATACCGCATATTGGAATGCGCTGTCGCCGCCAAGGATCACAAAGACCGGCGTCACGGGACTCAGGCCGCTTTTCGTCAATTCCCCATACAGCGTTTCATATGCCTGTTCGGATTGCGACGGAAAATCGCCGGCAAGCACGGTTGCGGCCGTCGGGTCAACGCCAAAATAACTGTCGAAATGGATCCCTTGCGGAAGCGTCCCCGGATCATTGTTTTCAATAGAAATGTAGTATTTGATTTTTATCTCATCGCCCTGTTGGCTTTCTATTGCAAAGAATGGAAGCGTTTTCATCTCAACATTCATCGAGATGACGTCTTTGAGGAAATCGTTGATTGCAAGCTCCTGTTTGTCCTTGGGGATCCGGTAGCTCTTCCATAGCACATTCTTGTACTGCATGAAATCGTTTATCTCAGCCATCCTGCCTCACTGCTTCCTTTCCGGCGGCAGCCGCCTCTTGTTTTTCCGGCGCAATGATCGGTGCGATAACATCTATCATATTGTCGCCATAAAGGCTCATATGCACATGATAGTATGGTTTTGCCAGAAAATACCCCTGCTGATCCGCACACGCTTCGAGCAGCAGATACGCCTCCTCGACAATTTCGGTCTCAAGATCGCAATCCGAAATGTGAGCGCGTCATCAAAACGCAGTTCCGGCAGAAAGGCCATCGTCGATAGAATAGTAGCCGTCCTTGTACAGCAGGAAACGCGCGCCGTATTCGTTCAGCGCCTCGAGGATCGAGGCGATCGCCGTCATATGCACCTGCGCGATGTAGTTCTTGGCGCCCGCCGCCGCCTCCCCGCGGAAGGAATCCATCGCCAGTATCCGCCCAAAGGCGGCTGACAGCCCCTGCAGCTGCCCGCCCCACTCCGCGATCCTCCCGTCCGCGTAAAACCCGAACGCCGTCACGTCGTCGTACTTCACATGAAATCCCATATCAGCCCTTTGCCCCCATCGCGGAAATTGCCGTGTGCAGTTGGGGGGTGGGCGGCAAGCGCCATCCCCCAATTGCCCATCTTGCCTACACGCCAAATTTGCCCGCGATGTCCTGGTCCATCCGCTCCACCGCGTTTGCCGTCTGGTCAAGCTGCGCCGAGACGTCCGTGATGAGGTCGCGCATCTTCTGGAACGACGGCTTCAGCTGCTGGAACTGCTCGTCAAACTTCTGCGCCGCCTGCCCCTCCCACTCGCTGCGCAGCGTCCCGATGAGGCCCTGCATCTTGCCGATCGCCTGCTCCACGCTGTCGCCCTCGCGGCGGAACTCGCCCGCCCTCTGCCGCATCTGGTCCGGCGACATCCTGATCTGTCCTGCCATTTCGTTCTCCTTTCCGCAC
>JAITMX010000037.1 GCA_031290775.1 Eubacteriales Family XIII. Incertae Sedis bacterium | reverse complement strand
CTGACCGGCGTCGGTCTGCCGCCGCGGTTCATGGGGCTATGCGGCGCTGCGAAAAAGAACGGCTATGTGGCCCTGCCAAATGGCGATCTGCACAAATGCTGGGAAACCGTGGCAATGCCCGTATATAGAATCGGGAGCATTTTAGATGACATCCCTGTTGAGGCCATCAGTGAAAGCAAATGGAACGATTGGTCTCCCTTTGACGAGAGCGAATGTCGAGACTGTGTTATTTTACCAAATTGTCTTGGGTTTTGCGCGTACCATTTCGTATATCGGGAGAATTACAGCGGCAACTCGGCGAAATCAATGTGTCCCTCTCTGAAACATGAAATCAGCCAAAGGCTCCTGCTCTATATTGAAAACATCGAAACCAATGATAAGCAGCTAAATTCAGCAAATAAATAACGTAGGAGGAAAAAAGAAATGAAGGAAATTAAAGGCGTTGATGTCAATGGGTATATCACCAGCGGACTTGACCTGACTATCCGGGCAAGAACGGTCAAAAATGAGATTGTCGCGTTTACTGTGACGCCGGAGGGGACATCTGCCCGTTGCGGCGATGCGGAAATTGTCTTGCCCGATCAGCTAAAGAGCATCGACCGCATCGTGAATCTCATTGAAATAATGAAAAATAACGCGATTATGTTAGGCGATGGGGCAAAACTCGCGATAGTTCCTTGTTCTAGGCAGTTACGGGCCGCTTCCGTCACAGATTGTGTTGCACATGAATGTAGCACGGATGTCGCCCCCTGCGCTGCGGAGGCTTGCACCACACTTATCTGTAGCGACTACGCTTCCCCCTGCGCGGCCGCAATCTGTACCGGCCTTGTTTGCGCGGGACAAGCCGCGCCTTGCGCTGCGGACGCCTGCGCCGCGAATCTCTGCGCGGCGGACGTGGGTCCGTGCGCCGGCATGGCCTGCCTCGCCAAAGGCTGCGCGGCGGATGCCGCGCCTTGTGTCCTTCTTGCATGTTCATTGGATGCTTGCGCCGCCAATGTTGCCCCTTGCGTGGCGGATGCCTGCTTAGGGGACGGATGTGCTGCCTTCGCTGCACCTTGCGCTGCGGATGGATGCTTTGACAAAGGTTGCGCCGCAGAAGCCGCGCCTTGCGCGGCGGACGGATGTGCAGGCAAGGTATGTGCGGTCGATGCCGCGCCTTGCGCCGCAGAAGGATGTGTGGGCCATGCTTGTGGACTTGATTTTATTCCCTGCGCTGTGGATGGGCAAATAGGGCCGTGCGTGATTGATTTTCCTTATTGCCCGCTTGTTTTTTAGCGGCGATAAATCCCACGCTAACGACTGTGGCTCAATAGCGAAACGCCGAAACTTGACGGGAGGCGACAGCAAGTGAATATGAATAACACAAGCCGCAATCAGGTTTCGGCGACGTTATAAATCAGGTAGTGTAACCCGCCGAAATAAAGGCCGGTATACGCCGACCCCGCCGCGCACGGAACAATCAAGTGAATATCCGTATTTTTACCGCGCGGCAAAGAAAGACCAACAACGCGGGGGTATGCAGTTTTGCGACTGTGTGCCTCCGTGTTTTTTTGCGCCCATTTGCAGAAAAAAACGGCGCCTCTAAAAATTATTTTCATTTTTTCGTGAAAACCGTGCCAAAAACACCTCCGGCTGGTGGGTTATGTAGTGAAGGGACAAATACAGACAAGTCCCCCCAAAACCACATACGGAAGGAGGTGAAGCCAAATGGCAGACACGCCTTCCTATGAACAAAAGACGGAAATGGAGTACGACGCGCTGATCAAGACCGCGCTCGGCAACGAGAAGAAGAACTTTTTCAGGGACATGGAGCGGCAAATGAAAAAGCAAGCCCTGTTCAGCGAACTGGACGACAACCAAGTGGAATCTTTTGAGGACAGCGGCGCCCTTGAGGCGTTCGACTTCGTGGACGCGGAATTTCAGGTGCTGCGGTATTCCATCGCTGTGCGAGACGCGCTGATCCATGACGCGCTCTCGCAAATTGACGAGATGGCTCGCAATGTCATCCTCATGGCGTTCTGGCTGGAAATGTCGGATCGGGAAATCGCCGACGACACGGGCATTGCGCGCCGCACGGTCAACAAAATCAGGAACAAAGCCTATGCGAAACTGAAAGAAATACTGGAAGGAGAAGGTTATGACGCAAACAGTTTCTTCCCCAAGCGCAACCCATAGACGCCTGCCGCTCCCGGTCGTCAAATCCGCAGCGGACGGCGACATTGAAGCTATGACGCAGATACAGCAGCACTTCGAGCCGTATCTGCGCCGCCTCGCCACGATTGAGGCGCAAGGCGTGTACTATCTCAACACCGATCTGTACGACCGCCTGAAAACACGGCTGATTGTCGAAACGATGAATTTCAAAGGCTAAACGTCGGCTCCGGCGACGGGCGCATAACCGCGCCCGCCGCACGGGGTTTGGAGTCGTTCAACGCCGTTGCGAGGGACACAGGCGCACTTGTGTCTTTCGCAAGGCCGCTGAACGCGGTCGTTTCCGCTTGGGCGGAGGAAACTGTTCTTTGACAAATACCGGGACTTGGTCACGGTCATACCAGTATATCGGATACATTGTCTTTCCCTCCGAGCGACAAAACCTGCCGCGCCACGACCGACCTCCATTGTGGGTCGCGAGCGATTTCAGGGCTCCCGCCGAATCTAACGATTCGGCGGGAAGAGGACGAGCAACGAAGCGGAGCGAATGCCCGCCGCAAGGCGGACGCAGCAAAGCAGAGTTTGCGAGGACGAGCGGGCGCGACGACGAGGCGAAAGCGATCATGATACTCCTTCTTTGTCGGCGTCACTGCCTGGAGAAGCCCGCTCCAAGAGATGAGGGGGAGCGCATGGGCATTGGTCAGATTGGCAATCGACCGTGTTCAGGCGCTGTGAGCCGAAAGGCATCAGATATATTCCCAAAAGCCGGGGCGTCGGGGACAAATGCGGCTTGAATCAAGAAATGAATTTTACACCGTTTATCGGTAGAACTCTCGCTCCGGGCGTTATTGTTGCGCCCGGAGCGCCATTGTGCCGATAAAAATCAACATTTTATGCCGTTAGCAAAGGCGGCGGAAGGAGCTCTCCGTGGAAAATAATTACAAACAAATGTATAGACTGATG
>JAITMX010000011.1 GCA_031290775.1 Eubacteriales Family XIII. Incertae Sedis bacterium | reverse complement strand
CCTCCGTTGCAGACGACTTCGATATTTCACTCGCGAAGGCGCTGAGCGGCCGCGAGGACGCGGGCGAAATCATGGAGCAGCTCTCGCGCACCAATTCTTTCATGAGCCAATTGCATGGGGATACGTACCGTTATCATCATTTGTTTCAGGATTTTCTTCGCGAAAAGGCGGCGGAAGCTGTGCATATCGACACAGGCGCGCTGCACAAAAGGGCGGCGCTGTATTATCGAAACCGCAAAGACTACTCCCGTGCGCTCCGCTCATGGCTCGACAGCGGCGATTACAAGGGAATCGATACCTTTCTCTACCATTTCCTTTTTGAGAACAGGAAGGAGGTCGTCGCTCAGCACGCCGATTTCCTCCGCTCCGTATTTGAACGCGATCTTCCGGAAAAGGCGTTCAAGGCGGCGCCGGCCCTTTACGCTCTGGGCGCGTGGTATTATTATCTGACGGGCCGCCACGAAGAGTTCGAGGCGCATTTGGACCTGATGTACAAGCATTTGCCGCAGATCGCGATGAAGGGCGGCAAATTCATCGAATTTGCCATCGCCGCCTACAGCACGGACTACCGGACGGGGATTCTGGAAAAGGTCAAGCAGTTCAAGCGCGTCGAGCGCTACGCGAAGCTGTTCACGCCGAACGGGCTTGGGGGCAATGTCGTATCCATCACGCACAATATGCCGTATCTTCACAAGAGCAATGTGGACTATTCCGGCATCGCGCTCGAGGAAGGGGCGCTGGAACAGCTCGGGACGACATTTGGCGTGCTGCTCGGCGCGGAGTGGGGCTATATGAAGCCCTGCCTTTCGGCGGGCTTTCACTACGAGCGCAATATGCTTGCGGCCGCGCTCGCGGACAACACGAAGGCGCTTTCCCTGTTCGCAGAGGGCAACCGCATTGAAGGCCTTGTCTGCGTTTTGGTCTTGCAGCACAGTATCTTGTGGCGGCAGTCGCGCACGGGCGAAGCGGAGAAAGCGCTTGCCCGCCTTGCGGAAACAACCCGGGCGAAAGCGTCGTTCTTTACCCCAAACCTCGCGGCCTACCGGGCGCGCCTTGCGCTGGCGAACGGTGACAAGGAAGCCGCGCGCGCGTGGCTCGACAACTATTTCGTGGTGGAAACAGGCCATGCGGAAATGACTTCCCTGTATCTCCATTTCACCACGGCGCGCGCCCATCTGGTACTCGGAGAAATTGAAAAAGCGGCCTTGTGCATCGGGATGCTGAAGGATTTCTGCAAAAACTTCGGCCGGTCCACCGATGCCTGCGAAGCCGCTATTCTGGAAACGGTTTTGCTTTGGCATACCGGGCGCCGCAGCGAAGCGGCGGCTGTGCTTGCGTCCGCATTGGAATCCATCGCACCGCTCGGATTCGTCCGCGTCGTGGCCGACGAGGGAGCCGCCATCCTGCCGCCGCTGAAACGAATCTTTGCGGCGATCAATTCCGAAACCTACGCGGGCTGCCTTTGCCGGGCCTCGGTCAGCGAAATGCTGCTGGCCGCCCATAGCTTTGCCAAAGCCCACCGGGGCGTGGCCGCAAATCTGTCGAGGCAGTCCGGCAAACCGGTCAAACTGTCCCGGCGCCAAGCCCAGATGCTGGCGCTGCGGGCGCAGGGCAATAGCAACCCGCAGATATCGGAAATCACGGGGATTGCCATCCCCACGATCAAGACCCACCTGTTCTACGCCTATCAAAAGTTGGGCGTGAACAACGCCATGGACGCAATATTGCGCGCACAGGAGCTCGGGCTTCTGTAAGCCGCCGCCCTTTAATTCCTGCCCTCACTGCATTTTCTTTGTGTTCGGGAAGCGTATCCGCCCCTACTCCACGATTTGCAGCATCACTTTCATCACCGGGAAAGATTTCTTGTCGATCGCGTCAAACGCATCGTCGAAACTTTCGAGCGGGAAAGCCCCCGTGACGAGCGGCTTCAGTTGCACCTCGCCTGTCGAAGCCAGTTTGAGGGCTTCGCGGAAGTCGGGAAGGCCGTACATCATAGAGCCAATTACGACGAGCTCTTTGTCCTGCATGGTAAAGACATCGATCGATTGTTTTTCGCTGAAAACGCCCGTAACGACGACGGTTCCGCCCTTCCGGCATTGGTAAAAGGACTCGTTGACGGAGTAAGCGGCGCCGATGCATTCGACGACCGCGTCCGCGCCGCCTGCCCCGAACGCCCGCGTGACCGCCTCCCGAAGGCCTGTTTCATTTGTATTGACGCACAGGCCTATCCCGACCTCCTTCGCAAAATCCAAACGGTACTGTGTTCGCCCCGCAATCATCACGTTTGCGCCACGAACCTTTGCCGCCTGCGCCGCGAGGTTGCCAATCACGCCGGCGCCGAGGACGAGCACGTTTTTGCCCCTGACATCCGCGAGCAATCCCACGGCGTGGACAGACACGGCCAAAGGCTCTATCATCGCCGCCGTCTCGTAGGGCATATCCTGCGGCACGATGAGGACGATGCGCTCGGGCAGCGCGACATATTCTGCGGCAAATCCGTCGATATGCACGCCGATGATTTTCAAATCGCGGCACCAGTTGTTTCGCCCGCTCCCGCAAAACGCGCATTCGCCGCAAAACGTCTGCGGGATTGCCACGACCTTGTCCCCGTTTTTGAACACGGCAGAGCCGTTCGCGTCCACGATTTCCCCACTCATCTCATGCCCCTGTATGATGTTGTATTCGTCGGATGCCAGAACCTCCGCGTTCCGATGGATATCCGATCCGCAGATGCCGACTGTATGCACCTTGATGAGCACCTCGCCGGGGGCAGGCGCGGGAATGGGGATCCGCATGACTTTGTGCGTGCGCGGGGCGGTGAGGTAGGACACCCGCATGGTATTTTCCGACATGGCTTTTCTCCTTTTCAATTCCTTTCAAATCGTGAAGCGCTTTCGTATGTATTATACATCACGAAACACGGCGCCGGCGCTTCGGGCGAAGAACACAAAAGGGGCGTTTTCAGTGGTTTCATATTTCATATTTTATATTTCATATTTCCTGGGCAGGACTGTCCGCTCCGCGTGTGATACAATAGTCAGCGGAGAAATAATAAATTATGGGATTTGCGCATTTGCACGTACATACCGAATACAGCCTGTTGGACGGCCTCGCGGGCGTGAAGGAACTCACCGGGACTGCCGCCGAGATGGGGATGAAAAGCCTTGCCATCACAGACCACGGCAATATGTTTGGCGTCATCGACTTTTACAACGCGGCCAAGGAAAAAGGCATCCGCCCCGTCATCGGCTGCGAGGTATATACGGCCGCGCGTTCGATGGACGACCGCGACTCGGCGCTCGACCGCGACCAGGGCCACCTGATCCTGCTCGCGGAAAACAATACTGGCTACAAAAATCTCGTGAAGCTCGTATCGGCGGGCAACTTGCGCGGTTTTTACTACAAGCCGCGCGTTGACAAAGAAATACTTGCGAAACACGCGGAGGGCCTTATTGCGCTCTCGGCATGCATCGGCGGCGACGTGCCGCAAAAACTGCTGAAAAACAAAGGCCGGCCCGAGTACGACGAAGCCGAAAACTACGAGGCCGCAAAACGGGAGGCGTTGCTTTTCCAAGAGATTTTCGGGAAAGGGAATTTCTATCTCGAGATACAGAACCAAGGGCTTGAAGAGGAAGACTTCATCCTGCCCTTCATGAAAAAAATCAGCGGCGAAACCGGCATTCCCTTGGTTGCTACAAACGATATCCACTATCTGAAGCGCGAACACGCTGAAGCGCACGATGTGCTGCTCTGCATCCAGACAGGCAAGCGGCTTGCGGACGAGGCGCGGATGCGCTTCACAGGCGACCAGTTTTATTTCCGATCGGAGGCGGAGATGCGCGCGCTTTTCCCGGATCTTCCGGACGCGATCGATATCACGGAAGAAATCGCCGCGCGCTGCAACGTCGAATTTGATTTTGAAAGCAAGCATCTGCCGGAATTCACGGCGCCGGACGGCTGGACCAACACGGAGTATCTCCGGCATCTTTGCGCGGAAGGCCTGAAAGAACGCTACCGGGACGCCGAGGAGCAGTATCGGCCCAGGCTCGAGCACGAGCTCGCGATCATCGAAAAGATGGGCTTTGTCGAGTACTTCCTCATCGTATGGGACTTCATCAAATATGCCCGCGACAACGGGATTCCCGTCGGGCCCGGCAGGGGAAGCGCGGCGGGCAGCATCGTGTCATACGCGCTTCATATCACGGACATCGACCCGATCAAATACAATTTGATCTTTGAGCGTTTTCTCAACCCCGAGCGCGTGTCAATGCCCGACATTGACATCGATTTTTGCGACGAGCGCAGGGGCGAGGTCATCGACTATGTCGTAGCAAAATACGGCGAAGACAAGGTCGCCCAGATCATCACCTTTGGGACACTGAAAGCCAAGGCTGTCATACGCGATGTCGGCCGCGTCGTCGATATGCCGCTCGACAAAGTGGACCGTATCGCGAAGCTCGTGCCCGACGCGCTCGGCATCGGGCTCGCGGACGCCATCGAAAAAGAGCCGAAACTGAAAGAGATGATACGAACCGATCAGGAAGTCGCGCGTTTGTTCAATTATGCAAAAATCCTTGAGGGCAAATCGCGCCACGCGGGCACGCACGCGGCCGGTGTCGTGATCACGAAAAAGGCGCTCGATGAATATGTGCCGCTCTTCAATTCAAAGAACGGCATCTCGACGCAGTTTACGATGACGACAATCGAGCGGCTCGGTTTGCTCAAAATGGACTTTCTCGGCCTGCGCAACCTTTCCGTCATCGACGACGCGGTCAAGATGATCGAAACGGGGCATGGCGTCAAAATCGACTTCAGCGCCATGGAGATGGACGACCCCGAGGCCTACCGCTTGATCGCGGCCGGCAATACGGACGGCGTCTTCCAGCTCGAAAACCCCGGCATGCGCGATTTCGTGAAAAAAATGGCCCCGACCAACTTTGAGGACATCATCGTGGGCATCTCGCTCTACAGGCCCGGGCCGATGGAAAAAATCCCCGACTATCTGCGCAACCGCAGCCATCCGGAGCGCATCAAATATGACGACCCGCTGCTTGAGCCCATCCTCGGCGTCACCTACGGCGTCATGGTCTATCAGGAGCAGGTCATGCAGATCGTGCGCGACCTTGCGGGCTATGACTACGGGCGCAGCGACGACGTGCGGCGCGCGATGTCGAAGAAAAAACACGATGAAATGCAGAAAAACCGCGCGTATTTCGTGCATGGGCTGCATGGGCCGGCGGCGAAAGGGCGGGATGTGCCCGGCTGCGAAGGGAACGGCATCGACGAGCGCGTCGCCAACAAGATATTTGACGATATGATCGACTTTGCGTCTTACGCGTTCAACAAAAGCCACGCCGCGGCCTATGCCGTCGTCGCGTACCGCACGGCCTACCTGAAAGCCCACTACCCGACGGAATTCATGGCGGCGCTCATGTCGAGCTTTATGGGCGGCGACGGCTCCAAGATCGCGCAATACATACGCAACTGCAAGGAGCTCGGCGTCGAAGTGCTGCCGCCGTGCATCCTGAAAAGCGACCGCAAATTTTCCGTGGAAGACGGCAAGATCCGCATGGGCCTGCGCAGCGTAAAGAGCTGCGGCGACAACGCGATCGACGCAATCGTGCGCCTGCGCGAATCGGGCGCGAGGCTCGAAAGCGTCAGGGATTTCGTCGATCATATCGACGCGTCCACCGTCAACGCGAAAGCCGCCGAAAACCTCATCTACGCCGGCGCGTTCGACTGCATCCAGCCCAACCGCGCGAGTGCGCTGCGCATGCACAAGCTGTTCAGCGAACAGGCAAAAAAAGAACGCGGCAAGGTGATGGATGGGCAGGGTTCGCTGTTTGAAATAATCCGCGACGAAATCAGCCAGTCGGACGAAGACCTGATCGGTTCCGATTTTGACATCCCGCAAAAGCTCGCGCTCGAAAAAGAAGTACTGGGCATGTACTTTTCGGGCCATCCGCTGGATGGCTACAAATGGATCGTCGACGAGATCGTAAACACGACGAGCGACGAGCTCAACCATCCCGAGGACTGCGTGGAACGCAAAACGTCCGGCGATGTTATAATGATAGGGCAAATATCGAACGCAAAGCACATCATCACAAAAAAGGGTGACCGGATGGCGGTGATTCTGCTTGAAGACCTGTTTGGCGCAGTCGAGATTGTGGTCTTTCCGAAGGCCTTTGAACGCTCGGGCGATACAATTCGCGAAAACGAGATCGTGGTTGTGCGCGGCAAAGCGGAGCGCGATTCAGATGACACTGCGCGTATCTTCGCTTCAAAGGTCACGCCGATCGAGACCGTAGAGGATTTTTTCTTGAACCGCAAGTGTGTAGAGGCGAGCTGAGGTTTGCGATAAAAATGGACAACGACAACAATTTCGAAAAGGAACATGCAAAAATCGACGAACGGCTCGGAATCACGCAGATGCCGCTTGATACGAAAGGGCGCGTCATCACGATTGTCGTCCTTGTTGTCATCCTGCTCACGATCTGGTTTATGCTCGACATCGTGATCGTGACTTTCGTCCTGACCTTCGTTTTTTACCATCTCCAGAAATATGCCCTTGCCGGGCTTGCGAAGACGCCGCTCAAGATACCGCCGCCCATTGTGCTGCTCGTGATCTATGCTGCCGTCATCACGCTTTTTGTGTTATTTGCCGTGCAGAATATGCCGATGATCATCAAGCAGATATCGGATATCGCGGGTTCATTTTCGCGTTTTGATTTCAACAAGCTCGTTTCGGATATCGAGCCGAATCTGAAATGGCTCGCGAGCCAGATCGATGTCAACGAATATGTCACGCAGGCCGGGCAAGCCATTATCAGCGCGCTTGCGAGCGTAGGCAGCGTCGCGCTGAACTTTTTCATTGCGCTGCTGCTCTCTTTCCTGTTTGTGGCGGAAAAAAACAAGATTGCCGCGATCGGCGATACGATAGGCAGCAGCCGCATTGCTTTCATATATCGGTATTTCGTGCTGTTCGGGGGCAGTTTTTGCTATGTGTTCGGCAAGGTCATGAAGGTGCAGGTCATCATCGCGGCCATAAACTGCGCAATCTCGATGGTTTACCTGACGATCGCGGGCTTTCCGTATATCCTTGTACTCGGCATCATGATTTTCATCCTGGGGCTCATCCCGGTCGCGGGCGTATTCATCTCTCTCGTTCCGCTGTCTATCATCGCATTCAATGTCGGCGGGCTCACAAAGATCATCGAGGTGCTCATCATGGTTGCCGTCATCCATTCGATAGAGGCATACTTCCTCAACCCCAAACTCATGAGCCGGCGCACATCGCTGCCGGTCAGCATCGTCTTCGTCGTGCTCATCATTTCGCAGCGCTATCTTGGCGCTTGGGGCATGCTCATCGGCGTCCCCATCTTCATCTATGTGCTGAACGTGCTGAACATCGACTACCGCAAAGCGATGGTGGCCGAGGCCGAAGCCGCGAAAACCGCAAAGGCCGCGCACGAGTCGCCATGGCGAAACCCATTCAAAAGAAAAGAAAAAAAGCAGAGGATGTAGCAAAAATATGTTAAACGAAATTGAGGTAGAGGAAGCGCAAAAGCTGCTTCTCGATCTGCCTGTCAAGCTTGATACAGAGCCCGTGCCGATCGGCGATGCGCTCGGCCGCGTTGCCGCAGAGGCCGTGAGGGCCGACATTCCTTTTCCGCCTTTCGACCGCAGCCCATTCGACGGCTACGCGTTTCGCGGGGAAGACACGGCGCCCGCTTCGCGCGAAACGCCCGTGACGCTAAAGATATGGCAGGAAATCCCCGCCGGGCATATGCCGATGGGGGCGGTGACCGAAGGCAAGGCGGCAAAGATCCTGACCGGCGCCCCAATCCCGCCGGGCGCCGACGCTGTCGTGAAATTTGAGGATACTGAATTCACGGAAGGCGATGTGGCGCTTTTCGCGCCTGTCGCCCCGGGTGTCAATATTGTGCGCGCCGGGGAAGACATCCCTGCGGGTACGGTGATTTTGATGCAAGGCGCGCCCATCGAGCCGGCGGACATGGGGCTGCTTGCCGCACAGGGGCTCAAGTCCGTAAAAGTCTTCAGGCGGCCATTGATTTCGGTCATCAATACGGGCAGCGAGCTTGCGGAGCTCGGCCGGCCGCTGCCGCCCGGGATGATCTACAACAGCAGTATGTTTACTTTGCAGGGGTTTCTCGCAAAGATGGGCGCGGGCTTTCGCGACGGCGGCATCGTCAATGATGACGAAAGCGCCATTGCCGCGCGCGTGCGCGCGGAGCTCGCCACGGCCGACATGGTCATCACGACGGGCGGCGCGTCCGTCGGCGACTACGACTGCGCGAAAGGCGCTGCCGAGCGCGCCGGCGCCGATATCCTGTTTTGGAAGATACGCATGAGGCCCGGCGGCTCGATGCTCGCCTACACGCTCGGCGGCAAACCTGTGCTTGCCTTGTCCGGCAACCCCGGGGCAGCCGTGCTCGGCCTGCTTTTGATCGGTCTGCCCTGCATCAAAAAACATTGCGGCCTTGCGGACCTGAGGCCGGAGACCTGCACCGTTCGGCTTGCAAGCGGAATGAAAAAAAGCAGCCCCAAGCGGCGTATTGTGCGCGGGCATCTCAAAATCGAGGATGGCGAAGCGTTCTTTGCGGAAAATACGGGGCAGGGCGGCGGTGACATCAGCTCGCTCGTAAACTGCGATTTATTGGCGGATATCCCCGCAGGCAGCCCGCCCCTTGAGGCCGGTGCGCGCGTGAAAGCGTACAGAGTATTCCAATGATCGACAATTACGGGCGCAATATCGACTATCTGCGTATCTCGGTGACGGATCTTTGCAATTTGCGCTGCGTCTATTGCATGCCGGAAGGCGGCGTCGAAAAGCTGCGGCACGGCGATATCCTTTCCGTGGAGGAAATCGCGGAAATTTCTGCGGCGGCAGCCTCTCTCGGCATCAAGAAAATCCGCTTGACGGGCGGGGAGCCCCTTGTACGCAAAGGCATCATGGACATCGTGAGGCGCACCTCGCGGACACCGGGCGTCAATGAGGTCGCGCTGACGACAAACGGGACGCTTTTGGCCGAAAACGCGGCCGCTTTGAAAGAAGCGGGCCTGACGCGCGTCAATATCAGCGTTGATACTTTCGATCCCGGCAAATACAAAGAAATCACGCGCGGCGGCAAAATCGGCGATGTGCTCGCGGGTATCCGAGCCGCCGTAGACGCGGGTTTGGAGCCCATCAAGCTGAACGCGGTATTGATGGGTGGCGTCAACGACGATTTCATCAGGCCGCTCATCGCGATGACGGATGACGCGGATTTCCGTGTGCGTTTTATCGAGATCATGCCGATCGGGGAATGCGCAGACTGGAATAAAGAGCGCTTTGTGAGCATTGCGAAGGTGCTCGAGGCAGAGCCGTCGCTCGAATATGCCGGCACCGACGGCGTGTCAAAATTGTACCGCAAGCCCGGCAGCAAAGGGTCGATTGGGCTCATCAGCCCAATCAGCAATCATTTTTGCCCAACCTGCAACAAGCTGCGCGTCACGGCCGACGGCAAACTGAAGCCTTGCCTGCACAGCGCGGAGGAGATACAGATACGCGGCCTGCATGGCGAGGAGCTTGCCGAGACGATACGGATGGCTATCCTTTCGAAGCCGTTCAAGCACGCGCTGGCGGGAGAGAGGCGCAGCCGGAGCAGACGCGGGATGAGCGCGATCGGAGGTTGAAACAGTTGAAAAAAGAAAAAGAGCTGACGCACTTCAATGAGAGCGGCCGCGCGCGCATGGTCGATGTCTCCGAAAAAAACGTGACGCTCCGGACGGCAACAGCCGGCGCAAAGGTCTTTGCCAACCCCGAGACCTTTGCGCTCATCGCGGAAGGCCGCGCGAAAAAGGGGGATGTGCTCGGCGTCGCGCAGGTCGCGGGGATCATGGCCGCAAAGAAAAACGCGGAGCTCATCCCGATGTGCCACCCCATACAGATCACGGGCGTCGATATCGCTTTCGAGCCGGACGAGGCCGCGTCCGCGATCGGGATCGAAGCGACCGTGCGCTGCAAGGGCGAAACGGGCGTCGAGATGGAAGCGCTCACGGCGGCGTCGGTCGCGGCGCTGACGGTTTACGATATGTGCAAGGCCGCGCAAAAGGATATCGAGATCGGCGAGATTCGCTTGATATCAAAAACGGGCGGCAAATCGGGCGATTATTTTTGGGCAAAGAAAGGGAAATAATATGGCAAGCGTACTCGCGGTATGCGTCAGCGAACAAAAGGGCGTACGGAAGCACGAGGTTGAAAGCATCGATATCAGGAAGGGGGAAGGCGTGGCCGGCGACGCGCACGGCGACGACCCGAGACGCCGCGTCAGCCTGCTCGGCGACGAAAGCGTCGAAAAGCTCCGCAGCGCTTTTGCGGGGCTCAAGGCGGGCGACTTTGCCGAAAACATCCTGACGGAGGGCTTGACCCTATACGAGCTTCCGATTGGGACGCGGCTCAGGGTCGGCGGGACTGAGCTTGAGGTCACGCAGATCGGCAAGGAGTGCCACCAAGGCTGCGAGATCCGCAGGCTGACGGGCGATTGCGTCATGCCGCGTGAAGGCATCTTCGCGGAAGTTGTCCGCGAGGGCAGTGTCAAGCCGGGCGACGCGATCGAGATCGTGGCGGCATCATGAGCGCCGTGGGCGCCGCAGGCGCTATGGGCGCAGAGAGATACCGCGCGGCGGTAATCACCGTCAGCGACAGGAGCGCGGCAGGGCAGCGGGAGGACACGGGCGGGCCGCTCGTGCGCGGCCTGTTGGAAGGCGCCGGGTTTGAAGTGGCCTATAGCTCCGTCATCCCCGATGAAGCGGACGAAATAAAATCCGAGCTCATCCGCTTGGCTGACGAGGAAGATATCGCGCTCATCGTGACGACGGGCGGCACGGGGTTTGCGCCGCGGGACGTCACGCCCGAGGCGACGGCTGCGGTATGCGAGCGGCTGGCGCCGGGCATCCCCGAGGCGATGCGCGCGGAAAGCCTAAAGGTGACAAACCGCGCGATGCTCTCGCGCCTCGCGGCAGGGATACGCGGCAGGTCGCTCATCGTCAATCTGCCCGGCAGCCCGAAAGCCGCCCGGGAAAACTTTGAAGCGGTCAGCGCCGCGCTCGCGCACGGGCTCGATATGCTGCGCGGCGGCCCTGCCGACTGTGCGGCGAAGGTCAAATAGCGACATCAAATAGATTGCGCACACTGTATTCCATTTATGGTAAAATAGCAGTGCAGAGGCGCGGAGAATGAACAACAAAGATTATGATGTCAATTTTTACAAATTGGCTAACAGGCAAATCCTGTTGGCTGTTTTGGTGTTTGGCGTGTCCAGGGCCGCCGCTGCCGCCGCATTGAGCGATTTCAACCAGATTCCGATTTTGGCCGTTTCCATTGCGCTTGCTTTTGTCTTGCTGTTCTTTGCGAGCAAGATCCGAATCAAAAACATCGACGCGGCTGTCATCATGCCGACGCTCATGTTCGTCCTTTATGTCGTCTCGTCGATCCTGATGGGCAGCTGGATTTATTTTTACAGCATCGCGAGCGTGGTCTGCGTCATAAGCTGCCTCTATATGAACCGAAAAGGCCTGCTGACCTATATCATCATTTCGAACGCGATCGGCCTGCTGCTCATCTTTCTCCGGCTGCCGCTGACGGGGCCTGAACGGCCCGAGGCGCCATTGGCGGAGATGGTCGTGGACTATGTTCTTTTGCTTTTCCTTTCAATCATGGTCTACACGCTGACAAGGTTTGCGCTTGACAAAAGCGAAACGGCGCTCAAGGCGCAAAATTCATTTGAAACGCTGTTTGCTTCAACGCCGGAAATGATCGCCCTTGTCGACGAAAACCACCGCGTAGAGTACATCAGCCTCTCGTTCGCAAAATTTCCCTACACCATCGGTACGCCGGAACAAGCGCCGGGCAAATATTTGCAGGACATCTTTTCCCTGGAGGATGTAAAAGCGATCATGAATACGGTGATCAACGCCGCCGGGTTTTTTACCGATACATTCTCCATCGAAACAGGCGGGGAAACGCGATATTTCCGAATCGTTTCAGACAAGCTGTCAGGCAAGGGGAATGGGTACTTCATAGAGATCAGCGATATCACCATCATCATGGAGGCGCGGTACGCGGCCGAAGCCGCCAACCGCGCGAAAAGCGACTTCCTCGCCAATATGAGCCACGAGATCCGCACGCCGATGAATGCCATCATCGGCATGACGACGATTGGAAAAAACGCGGGCGATATCGAAAAGAAAGACCATTGCTTTGACAAGATCGCAGAAGCCGGCGGGCATCTGCTTGGCGTCATCAACGATATACTTGATATGTCGAAAATCGAGTCGGGCAAACTGGAGCTTTCGCCTATCGCTTTCGATCTGCGCAAAATGTTGCGGGTCACCACGAGTGTCATCGGTTTCAAGGCTGCGGAAAAACATATCAAATTGGATGTCAAAATCGATCCGGACATCCCGCAGATTTTGGTTGGGGATGACCAGCGGCTTGCACAGGTGCTGACAAATCTTTTGGGCAACGCCGTGAAGTTTACGCCGGAAGGCGGCGTCATCGAGCTGGCTGTGCGCCCGGAGGCCGAAGCGGACGGCGTTTGCACGCTTGCTTTCGGCGTCAGGGACAATGGCATCGGCATGACCGATGAGCAAATGTCACGGCTCTTTCAGCCTTTCCAGCAGGCGGAGACGAGCACGACGCGCCGTTACGGAGGCACAGGCCTGGGGCTGTCAATTTCAAAGCGCATTGTCGAGCTCATGGGCGGGGAAATCAAAATAGAGTCCGCACATGGCGCCGGCGCCCTGGTTTGCTTTACGGTGGCATTGCCTGTCGGCGCGGCCTCCGATATCACCGGAGAGGAGGATGGCGTCCGCAAGGTGGCCGCAGGCGAATTCAGCGGGCGGCATATCCTGCTTGCGGAGGATGTCGATATCAACCGGGAGATCGTGATGAGCTTGCTTGAGCCCACCGGCGTCACGATCGATTGTGCGGAAAACGGCGCGATCGCCGTGCAGCGCTTTTGCGCAAACCCCGGCCGCTACGACCTGGTTTTCATGGATTTGCAGATGCCGGTGATGGATGGCTACGAAGCGACGCGCAGCATCCGGCAGAGCGGGACGGAAGAGGCGCAGTCCATCCCAATCATAGCGCTGACGGCGAACGTATTCAAAGAAGACGTTGAGCGAAGCAGCGCGGCGGGCATGAACGGCCATCTTGGCAAGCCGCTTTATTTCGGCGAAGTGATGTCCGTCATGCGCAAGTACATGCCGCAGAAAAAGCAATAATATTTTTGCCTAACCGACGCGGTTTACCGCTACGCTGCGCGGGACTTTCGCCACCCGGGCCGCCGCATCCTCGGCATATCCGAGCGCGACCGAAGCTACCGGCTTGAAGCCGTCCGGGATCCCCGCCTTTTGCAGCAGCTCCGGGGCATTGGCAAATCCGCTCACTGTGCCAAAGATGTATACATTGTCTATGCCGAGCTCCGTCGCGGCCAGCAGGAAGTTTTGCGTGATCGCGCCCGCGTTGGAATATTCAAGGCCCGGGGCAGGCTGCGCGGCTGAAGAGACCACGATGACCGTCCCTGCGCCATAGTAGATGTCGAGGCCTTCACGTTCGGTGCCCTTGGTCGCGGCATCCGAAATCGCCGCAATCAAGCCGGGGTTTTGAATGACAGTGAAATGAATCGCATCGTACTTTCCAAGCCCCACCGGAGCCTCGCCGCCCGCCTTCAGGATTGCCCCCAGCTTGTCCTCAGGAACAGGGACTGCCGTAAACCCCCTCGTAGATTTGCGTGCCTCGATCACTTCTAAAACACCCATGGCAAATTTCTCCTTTCAATATGTTTTTGCAACTTGCATTTTTTCAATAATACCACATCCAATTCAATAGAAAAATAGAAATTTAGTTGTTGACACTCCGTGTAATTCCTATATAATTAATAACATATATAATATAGCTGTTATATATGTCATTGCTTCTCAGCCAGGGCTTCCCGGACATGGGGCCCCCATAGGCGATACTGGACCGTTTGGCGCAAATCGCGCCGGCGGGCCCGCACCAGTGCGCACTCACGTGGGGCGCCCAAAATTTCCGGGAAGCCCTGGCTGAGAAGCAGTGCCGTTTCATGGGGATTGGCATCGATCCCGAGAGCGAAACCGTCGTGCTCTTTCGCATCGTCCTGCCCGCCAAACTAATTTTTCAAACAGACCAGTGGCACGAACCATACGCCGCTTTTTGGTTGGATGGCATGCTCCGGCGCCGGTCAGCGCCATTAAGAATGGCGGCATTTCAGCGAAAGCCTGAGTTGTTGCAACCTGTATGGAAGCACCGGCATTGAGGCAATGGGGCGCCGGCAATAACCGGGGAAAATGCCACCTCTGTAACTGCTCAGACACCGTGCTATTGCAAGCCAATTGCCCGTCATTGCGAGGGAGCGTAGCGACCGCGGCAATCCATTATCCACTGGATTGCTTCGCTTCGCTCGCAATGACGAGGCA
>JAITMX010000193.1 GCA_031290775.1 Eubacteriales Family XIII. Incertae Sedis bacterium | reverse complement strand
CCGGAAACCAGCTGTCTTGTGTATTGATAGGAAATCTTCAGCTCCTGCGCGATTTCCTTGTTCACTTTTCCGTCCAAAATCAGCCGCGCGGCTTTTTCTTCCGTTTCGCTGAGCCGGGCATCCTTTGTTTCGGGCGGGATGAGCGCGCCCACCTTGCGGATCAGGCTCTTGTCTAAAATGCCGCTGCCGCCATGCACGCCCACAACTGCCTGCATCAGTTCCCCGCCCTCCGCGCCTTTGAGCAAATACCCGTCCACGCCGATGGAGAACAAGTCACGCAGATAGGCAGGGTCGTCGCAAGTGGTGAGGACGAGCAGTTTCACGCCGGGCATTTCCTCCCGCAGGATTTTCGCCGCCTCCACGCCGTTCATCACCGGCATGCGAATGTCGATGAGCGCCACGTCGGGCGGCGGGGACGCGCTGCGGCAGAGCGCGAGGAGTTCCGCGCCGTCGCCCGCCTGTCCAAGGACGGCGGCGCCGCCCTCCGAAAGGGCCCGGGCCAGCTCCATGCGCAGCACCACATTGTCTTCCGCCAAAACCACTCGTATCAAATCCATCCGAATTTCCTCCGAAAGACATTGTACACCCTCCGGCAGCGCTGTCATATGTTTTTTGCGTCAAAACATGCAAGCTCAAAACATGGTAACAGTTCAGACACTAACCGTCATTGCGAGCGAAGCGAAGCAATCCAGCGGTTCATGGATTGCCGCGGTCGCTGCGCTCCCTCGCAATGACGGCATTCCGGCAAGTGTCTGAATTGTTACAAAACATGCAGGCCGGAATATGCGCCTTTTGCAGGGTGACATTATCACTGATTAAACACAGAATATGCGCCTTTTGCTTGTTTTGGGACATTCAAACGGATAGAATGTTCGTATGACAATGATACACGATCAAACGATCAGCCAGACCCAGGTCACGCGGCTTCCGCTCGGAACCTACGATTTTGTAGTCCACTATGCAGAGATGCTCAATGAGGCAACAGCCGAGTTCCGCCACTCGCATTCATACATGGAATTGTTTTATATCCGCCAAGGCGAGCTGACGATCCGCTTCGGGGATGAGGATGTGTCCATGAATGGCGGCGACCTCATGCTTGTGCCCGCCCAGACCCCACACCACGTCCTGAATATCCCGGGAGAAAAAAAGAGCTATTTCGTCATGATTTTCGAGCTGAAACCTGTAAAAAGCCATGGTTCGAGGCAATCCTCCGATTTTCGCGAAGTCCATGAGCTTGACGCGCTGTTGAAACAGCTGCCTCAAAACAAATTCACCTATTGTGCGGCGAACTGGGATGCCGGTATTTTTCTCGACCAAATCTGCACAGAGCTCTATGAAAAGAAATTTGGCTGGATCATGTTCGCAAATATGCTTTATTACGGGTTTTTCCTGTATGCCATCCGGCTCATTGTATCCATTGAAAATGAACGCACCGAGGTTGATGACGCGCTCAACCTCGCGATTGAGGCAACAAAATACATCCATGCGCACTACGCCGAAGACATATCGCTTGAAACGCTCGCGGCCCATCTTTACATCTCGCCGCGCCACGCCAACCGCATGTTCCGCAAAATGTTCAATACGACCTTTGGCAAGACTCTCCGGTCGCTGCGCCTGACCTACGCAAAAACGCTGCTTGCGACGACAGACCTGTCCGCCGAAGACATCGCCGAGCGTGTCGGGCTCAGCTCCGCGCAGGCGCTCCGAAAACTGTTCAAACAGTCGGAAGACATCACGATATCGCAGTTTATAGCGTCTTGCCGAAATCAACAACAATGACTTGGCCGTTCACCGAAGCCGACTCATCGCTCGCGAAAAAGAGCATCGCGTTCGCTTGATCTTCGGTCTCGGCCCATTTGACGTCCGGATTCAAATGGCGCCCCGTGATTTCCAGCATTTCCATATCGACGTTCGGCATCTTGTCGGGATTCATGCCGGATCTTGTCGGCCCGGGGCAAACCGCATTGCAGCGGATGCCCGTCCCCGCAAACTGAATCGCTATATTTTTTGTCAGCCCTATCACGCCGGCCTTCGCGGCGGAATAGGAAACGCCCGTATTTCCGAAAAGCCCCGCAATCGAAGAGACATTGATGATGCTGCCGCTGCCCGCCGCTTCCATATAGGCAAGCGCTTCCTTGCAAGTATAGAACACCGCCTTCAAATCGGACGCAATCACTTCGTCCCATAGTTCCTCGGAGAGTCTTGTGATGGGGCGATGCTCATCTCCCATCCCCGCGTTGTTCACAAGGATATCAATCTTTCCAAATGCCGAGATTGCCGCTTCCATAACATGTTTTACGTCAGCCAACACCGTGATATCCCCCCGCACAGCAAGCGCCCTGCCGCCGGCGGCGCGGATGCCATCCGCGGCGGCCTCCAGCACATCGGCGCGCCGCCCCATCAAGACAACGGCCGCGCCCTCTCGCGCAAAGACCTCGGCAACCGTTTTGCCGATGCCCGAGCCCGCGCCTGTGATGACCGATACTTTCCCGTCAAGCCTGCCCATGATATGCTCCGTTTCTGCCGCATCCCGGCAATTACAAAGTCCGTCCCTTGTCCACAATCAGCACCTGCCCCGTCACCGCTTTCGCGTCATCGGAAGCAAAAAACAGCATCGCATTCGCTTGGTCGATCGGATCGCAAGGCGGGATATGCCGGTTGAAATGCAGATTGGCCCGTGCCATCATTTCATCATCAGAGTCCGCCGAATCCGCCATGGGCGTCTTCGTCGGCCCGGGCGCAACGACATTGCAGCGAATGCCGGTCCCGGCAAACTGTACGGCAATATTCTTTGAAATCCCGATGATCGCCGCTTTTGTGGCGGAGTAGGCAACACCCAGCGTGCCAAACACCCCGGCAATCGAAGAAACGTTGACAATGCTGCCGCTGCCCGCCGGCGCCATGTATTTCAGGGCGGCCCTGCTCGCATAAAAAACGCCCTTTTGATTGATTTCATACACTTGGTCCCAAAGCGCCTCCTCAATGGATGTCGTTGTGAAAAACCGATCCGCAATCCCCGCAATATTGCAGAGGATGTCAATCCCCCCATACTGCGCAGCGGCGGCATCCATTGCCTTCTCCACATCAGAATACTTTGTGATGTCCGCAGGGGCGGCAAACCCTTCGCCGCCGGACGCCTTGATGCGATCAATTACGGCCTGCACCGCTGCTGCCCGCATATCCGTTGCGACGATATTTGCACCCTCTTTTGCAAAGAGTTCCGCCACGACTTCCCCAATCCCGCCGGCTGCGCCGGTGATGACCGCTGTTTTCCCATCCAATCGTCCCATCGTATTCTCATTTACCGCTATACCGCTTGCTCTGTGCGCAGAATCAGGTCATTTTGCAGCGCTTCGTCCAATTCGACAAAGTAGGCTGAAAACCCCGCAATGCGAATGACCAAATTCTTGTAAGTTTCGGGATCCGACTGCGCGGCCCTAAGCGTATCGGATCCGACGATATTGTATTGAATGTGCATACCGCCCATATTGAAAAAAGTTTCCACTAAATTGCGCAGCTTTGCCGTGCCGTCGTCGCCACGCACAGATGCGGGGTGAAAACGCATATTCAGCAAGGTGCCGTTGCGGTATTTTTTGTGGTCGAAGGCGGATACGGATCTCAATACGGCAGTCGGGCCGTTTCGATCCAATCCCTGTTTCGGGGAGATGCCCTCCGCCAGCGCTTCGCCGGCCTTGCGCCCGTCCGGCGTCGCCCATGAATGCGCCCCGTGAATCAAATGCGTTGACACCGGATACATGCCGCAGGAGAAAGGGTTGCCCCGATCCGCGCTTCCGCGCTGCAAGGCATCTGCAAAGTAATCGAGCGACTCCTTCGCAATCCCGTCCGCATACTCCAGCGCATTGCCATAGCGCGGCACTTGATTCAAAATGGTCTGCCGCAAATCTTCTTTTCCATCCCAATCCGACAGGATTGCATCATAGAGTTCCCGTGTGGTACAGATATTTTCGTCGAAACAGAGGTACTTGATTGCGACTAGGCTGTCCACAACATTGGCGCATCCGACGCCGGATGCCCCCGTCGAATTGTATTTCGCGCCGCCATACATCACGTCGCGCCCTTTCTCCATGCAGCCCTCCATTGTGGCGGACGCGCCGGGCAACGGCATTTTCTCTTTCATCACAACAAAAAAGAGGTTCGTCATCGTGATCTGCCAATTCACATAATGATCGATCTGCTTTTTGTAGGCCTCCATCACTTCGCCAAAATTCTTGTAATCATAGAGATGCCCTGTGCCAAACCCGCTATCCTTGCCGGTAAAGGGATTGATGCCGTTGTTGACCAACATCACGATGATATTGCCCAGATTGAGATAGGTCGTATGCCCCGTCCCGCCGCAGCAGGGGAAATCATTGCCGCCGCCGCCGGGTTCCACGCATCCGATGATGCAATAATCCCGTGCGTCTTCGAGCGTAAACCCCCGCGTCATCAAAGAGGGAATGATCGCCTTGTCGCTTTGCAGCGTGGGGATGCCCCCGCATTCCTTCGTGCAGGCAACAGCCGCTTCCCAAAGCGCCTCCGGCGTTTCGTCATGGACACGAAGCGAAAGGGGCGGCTGATGCAGATGAAGCCTTGCCGAAGCTTCCAGCATCATAAAAGAAACGTCGTTCGTCGCGTCCGTCCCGTCCTTGTGTACGCCGCCGAGCGACATATGCTGCCCTGTGGAATACCCGCCGGAGCTATTCGCCCATTCCTTGTTCTTGGCAACGACATCCTCGGAAACTTTGAGGAAAAAACAGTCCACGATTTCCTGCGCCTGTTCCCGCGTGATTCGGCCGCTCTCCATATCCGCTTTGAGGTACGGATAAACATATTGATCAAAACGCCCGAGCGTCAACCCATGCAACTGCCCTTCGATGCACAAGGCAAGGTGATACAAATAGGCAGCCTGTACTGCTTCATAGAAACTCCGGGCCGGATGCTCTATGATATGCCCCAGCGAGTCCGCCATGGAAAGAAGCTCCTTCCGGCGTTCTTCCGAAAAACGGCATTCATCCGCAAGCCTTCGGCATTCCGCCGCATACCGCTTGGCCAAGAGGCAAATGGCATCGCAATAAATCACAATGCTGCGGTAAAACAAATTTTTCTCTGCCTCGCCCGCATAGATATGGCCTTCCATCGCCTTCAGTTTTTCCTGCGCCTCGGCCTTGATTGCGGCAAAGCCGACATCGATTGCCTTTTTGTAATTCGCGGAAAAGTGCCCAACCGGGCTGCGGCAGGCGCCATGCCCATAAAACGGGATGATGGATGCGTTTTCCACCGGGCAGAACTCGTCAGGGATGACGGCATCGCAATACGCCATCAAGCTGTGCTTGTCCCAATAGCCGCGAATAGAAAGGATATACTGCGCGTCCTCTTCATCGATGTAGTTGAGTTCCTCATGGATTTCCCGCTTGTAATACTCGCCGCTTTCCAGTTCGTCCGCCATCCATGCCACGCCGCCGTATTCCGGGTTCAGGGCGCTTCCGCGAAAGGTCGGCGCGAGATTTCCGACAATGAGATCGTCGTCCCCCACGAGGATTGTCATATTTTCATACACATGGCGCATGCATTTTGCGCGCTTCAATTGGCTGTATTCCGTCCCATGGCTCTGATAAAACTCGGTAATCAGCCGAGAGCGTTCTGCAGAAAACCGGGGGGTGGTTTCCCGATACCGATCCCGGATTCTGAGCGCGCGATCCGAAACGCTTGAGAAAGCATACATCATGAAATAATCTCCCCTCCATCGCTGACGAGTACCGTGCCGGTGCAGAACGAAGCGTCGTCGCTGGCCAAATAGAGCATCGCCCGGGCCTGCTCTTCTGCCTTGCCAAATCTGTGCAGCGGCAGCGTCGCGAGGATGTTGTCCGCAAATTCGCTTCCCTCCAAATCGCCGCCGCCCATCTCCGTGTTTGTCAGGCCTGGGCATAGGCAGTTGACGCGAATCCCATGGGCGCCATAGTTGTATGCCAAACCAATGGAAAATTGCTTGACTGCGCCTTTTACTGTACTATATAGCACATCTCCGGGGCACGCCGTGATTCCCGCTACGGAAGCAACATTGACGATGCTGCCGCCGCCTTGTTTGATCATATGAGGAATGGCTGCCTTGCAGCAGTCAAAAATCCCATATAAATCCGTTTTGAAAATATTGTCCCTAAACACATCCGTCGATTCATGAAAAGCGTAACTGCCCTCTCCATTGATCCCTGCGTTGTTCACAAGAATATCGACTTTTTCATAGGCCTCTACAGCCTTTTCCACAAGATTGAAACAATCCTCCGGCTTGCGCACATCCGTCGTGACCCACAAGGCCTCAAGGCCCTGTGCGCGCATCTCCGCTTCCATTTTCTCGCCGCGCTCAAACCGCCGTGCGCCCATGACAACTTTTGCGCCTTCCTTTGCGAAAAGCCACGCCGCCGCCGCGCCCATGCCGGATGTCGTACCTGTGATGACTGCTACCTTACCGTCCAACTTTCCCATCTTGAAATCCTCCTCTATTTATTAACTATAAAATAATTTTCGTTGTTTTAGGAAGCGCTGATTAATGCAATTGTGCCCGATTGCAGCACCGAGTTGTTGCATATCGAGGCGGAAAACGGCGGGAATACTGGTGGTATTCGGGCGTTTTGCAACGAAGATATGCGGCAACTCGGCGTTGCAGGCGGGTGCAAGGGCGTTAATCAGCGTTTCCTTTACGGTTTTACATGCATCCCGCCGTCTACGAAAAGCGATTGGCCCGTCGTCTGCCGTGCCAGATCGGAACTGAGCCACATCACGGCTTCTGC
>JAITMX010000168.1 GCA_031290775.1 Eubacteriales Family XIII. Incertae Sedis bacterium | reverse complement strand
TGACTCAAGCAGGTTCCAAGCTGTGTTTTCTTTTGTATAATCTTCAAAGCCCGTGCCCATCCGCGTCGTCGATTTCAGCTCCGCGACGACGTCGAGGACGATAACATTCGCGTCGTCGGGCTTGCCCGCGTTCTCCGAGATATATTTGGCGGCTTCATAGCCCGCGCGATAATCGCTGTTCAGCGTATGGACGATTCTGGGGCCTGTTGAACCCACATTCCTTGTAATCACTGGGATGCCGGCCGCTTCAGCTTCATGAATGACGTCGTTCAGCGCGTTTGCGTCATTGGCTTCCAAAATGATGGCGTCATATTTTTGCGTAATGAGGTCCTGCATGATCTGCAGCTGTTTTGTGGTGTCAAACTGCGAATCGTATACATCTATGGTGAAGATGCCGTTGTCTTCGCCGCCGAGCGCGTCATAATATCCTCTCATCGCCGTCGGCATCGTCGGCCCCGAAGCACCAAGCGGGACAAACGCGATTTTGTATGTCCCCTCGCTCAGATCGCGCGCGGGCTGCGCGAAACCGCCTGTGGCGCTGCCGCTGCTGTTTCCGCTGTCACCCGTCGCCGCCGCGCCGTCATTGTCCGAACACGCGCCCAAGCCCATCGTGAAAACCATGAGCGCCGCGAGAAACAAAATGCTTATCCGCTTTTTCAATGTAACCTTTTTCATTTGAAACCCCTCCTCCTTGCTCTCCTTCGCGATTTTACTTCAGGGAAACCCATAGAAACTCTTGCCGCATCTTGTCGCGACCATAGTTTTTGGAGGTCCTCCTTTATTCCAACTCAGCTGCGGGGACCGCCGCTGTAGTTTTCGACACTGGGCCGCCCGCCCGTGAAATGCAGAAACGGACGCTCCATCTTCGTCACAAACATCGGGCAATGCCGGACGCCTTTCGGCAGAAAGAGCAAAAAGCTCTTGTCCATCACGAATTCCTCATCTTCGACAAAGAAATGCATCTCCGCGCCGAGCTCGCCGGGACGTTCGGGGTCCGAGCCGACGCAGGCGAGAAACTCGTCGAAGTCATGGTCGTGCGCATCCTCCTCGCGCTCCTTCGTCGTGCAAAACCACACCGATTCCATATACGGCGCGCCTTTCAGCTTTGCGCCGTCGAGCCAGAGCAAAAGTTTCAGGAAGCCCTGCGGGACGTTCGGCAGCGTGCCGTCCGCGCGGACGTATTTTTCGACGACGCTCGTCGCATGGGAATACGTGCTGGGCGCAGCGGACGCTTCTGCCAGTATGGCCGTCTGTATGCCGGGCGAGAACTGCGCCCGCGTGCAGAAAATCGGCCTTGTGACACCCGTCACCTTGATCTTTCCGTGCGCGGCGCCGGCGGGCACAAAAACAAAACTCGTGTCCGTGATCGTTATTTTGTCATTTTCAATCCAAAACTCGATGGTCGCTTTCAGATGGTCAGGGTCGCCGAAATCGCCGCTGATGAAAGCGAGCACCTCGTCGGATTTGTATTTGACAAACGCCGGGTTTTCGCAGTCCTTCACGATCCAGAACACTTCGTTGAACAGGCAGTCCGGGATTTGCCGCGCGTCGCGCCATGCTGCCTGAACGATCGCGTCTGCCGGTTGAAATGGGGTCTTTGGGGGATTGCCGTCGCTGGTGAACACGAACAGGTTTGCGTATGACATTGAATCATCTCCTCAACAATTATCTGCAATACCGTCATAGAAACATCCGATTCTCGAGATTTAGAATTTCGAATCTTATCTATATCCGTACTTTTGCATACGCCGATTATAAAAGCAAGAAGAATACGCCTTCGCGGATATAACAAAAAATGATAGCGACGAGGGGTGTTGACATTTTCCAATGGCATGTATATATAATGAGGCAGTGCGTTTGTTCATTTGGATGAACGCGCTTGTTCGTTTGGATGAAGGAAGCACTGATTGATTTTAGAATTTGAAGTCAAGCAAGTCAAGTAAAGGAATGAGGAGGCCGGGTTTATGTTTGAACCGACGGGGGGCGCGCGTTTTGCCTGGGACGGATGCAATTACATGAGCGAAGAGGAAATGCGGGCTTTCAGCGCCGCGTCCATGCCGAAGGCGTTTGACCCGGCCGGCTTTCCGAACACAATTTTGGACGTGCGCTACGGCACGCTGCCGGAGCAAATATTGGATGTCTATTTGCCGGGGACGGGCAGCGCGCCTTTCCCCGTGCTCTTTTTCGTGCACGGCGGCGCCTGGTCACAGGGCACGAAACGCTTGACGTATCTGCATGGCGTCATCGGCGTGACGGAAAGCGGCTATGCCGTGGTCTCTGTGGATTACAGGCTTGCGCCGGCCGTGCGTTTTCCCGAATTTCTGCTTGACGTGAAAACCGCGATCAGATGGGCGCGCGCAAACGCCGGCGAGTACGGTTTCGACCCGCGTCGTTTCGCGATTGCCGGGGACTCCGCAGGCGGCTATCTATCGTTGATGGCCGCGTATACGGCAGACCATCCCGAATACGCGGGACTCCGGTATGGTTGGCCCGACGCGTCTGACGCGGTGCAAGCGGTTTGCGATATGTACGGCCCGACCGTGATAGACGATCCGACGGCGCCGTTCTACCGGGAATCCGGCGTGAAGCGCGCCATGCGGGATGTCGCAGGGGTGCCGACATTTTATGATGTGGCTTTCGGCAAGACAACAAACCCGGCGCTGTTGCGGCTCGCCGGCCCGCTGGGCTATGTGCACAAGAACATTCCGCCCACCTTGATTTTGCACGGGAAGCAAGACGGAATTGTTCCGTATCAGCATTCGGTTCTGCTGGCGGACCGCATCCGCGCCGTGTGCGGAGAAGGGCGCGCGGAGTTGAAGCTGTACGAGGACCGGAATCACGGCGACCCCAGTTTCAACACATCGGAAAACGCGCAGGAGATCATTCATTTTCTTGACCGGCATCTGGGAGGGCCGCGAGAATGATACCAGAGCAATGAGTAAATGGATGCCGCAATATTTTTCTGTTCCCCGTGCCAAAATATCATCATGCTCTTTAGGGGCCTCTAAAAACTATGGTTGCGCAGATTGCGGAGAAGAAGAGGTGACTGAGTCGTTACAAAGTTTTCGGTTTTCGGAAACGATTTCAAAATGATGTTATTATCGAAGCGAATTTGCTCTATAATATAGATTGATGAAAAAGCGAAATGAAAATCTGCAAAGCAGCGGGCTTTTCAAAATTTATCTGATATTTGTCGGCGCGACGCCTATGTTGTCCACTGACTTTTATCTGCCCGCGCTGCCGTCCATCTCCGCGTATTACGGCACGGACGACGCGATGACCAATCTGACGATGATCCTGTTCACCGTGACGCTCGCGGTTTCCTCGCTGCTGTGGGGGCCGATCAGCGACAAATCCGGCCGCAAACCAGTCATCGCGCTCGGCGCCGCCGCCTATTTCTTGGGCAGTCTGCTCTGCGTTTTCGCGCCGACCATCGAGGCCCTGATTGTTTTTCGCGTGCTTCAGGCTGTCGGCGGCGGGTCCGCCGTGATGGTTTCCTCAGCGTTCGTGAAAGACGTCTTTGACGAAAACCATCAGGAGCGCATCCTTTCGGTCATGCAGGGCATGATGCTGATCGGGCCGGCCGTCGCGCCGACGGCCGGCGCGCTGATGATGAAGATCGCCGACTGGCATGGAATCTTCATCCTCATGACAGGCATGGGCGCGGTGATTTTGGCCGGCTCGCTCTATTTTGGGGAAACGCTCCGCGAGCCTTTGACTGTCAGCGTGTTTTCCGCGCTCGGCAGACTGCGCGTCGTCTTGCGCAACCGGCGTTTTGCGCTCATTGTGATCATATTCGCGATTCCCGCGATTCCGTTGATGGCGTTCATCAACGCGTCCCCGTATATTTTCCAAAACCGCTTCGGCTTGTCGGAACAAATATACAGCCTGTTCTTTGCCGCGAGCGCGCTTTCGATGATGGGCGGGTCGTTTGCGTATCCCTCCCTCGCGAAACGTTTCGGCCGCACCGCCATCGCGTATGTCTGCCTTGGCGTCATCGCTGTTTGCGGCGTGGGCGTTTTGCTTGTGGGCAGCGTGTCGCCGACTGTCTTTATCCTGTTCATCATCCCGTCGTCTTTCGCCGGCGCCTTGAGCAAACCGCTCAGCATCTTTCTAGGATTGAACGCACAGGAAAGCGATACGGGCAGCGCGTCCTCCCTGATCGGATTCGCCTCTTTGATGATGTCGAGCCTTGGCATGGCGCTGCTCGCGTTCTTTGGCGATTATTTGATGGGGGTGGGCGTCCTGTACCTCGCGTTTGGCGCGGCGGCCGTCACGCTTTTCGCGGTCTTTCTCAGGAAGGTATAGATCGGGGAAAGTTTTATGGAGCTGGCCGAAAACGATGGCTGCGCGCTTGCGGAAAAAGGAGATGGACCCTTATGGACATCCACAAACTGAATGTATTTGTGACCGCGGCCCAATACATGAGCTTCACGGAAGCCGCGCGCCATCTACATATCGCGCAGCCATCAGTGAGCCACGACATCGCGGAATTGGAGAAGGAGCTTGGCGCAAAACTTTTCGTGCGCACGAAAGCTGGCATTGTGCTGACGCCGCAGGGCGCCGTCTTCGTCACGGAGGCGCACAAAATGCTCTCCATCGTGCAAGGCGCGCGGCAGAAGATCGAGAAGATGGCGGCAGGAGAGGCCGGAGAACTGCGGATGGGGTTTGTTTCCGAGCAGATGGCGGAACCGATCACGCCGTTTCTGAAAGATTTTCGCGCGCGGCATCCGTCTGTCAGCCTCCATTTCAACGCCTATAACTCAATTGCCCTGTCACGGCGCATCCAGAGCAATGAAGTTGGTCTTGCGCTTGGGCGCAAGGACGCGCTCGTGCGGCATGTGGACACAGACTGGATGCATCTGTACCGCGACCCGTTTTGTCTGGCCGTGCCGGAGAAACACCCGCTCGCGGGCGAAAAGGAGATCCGCCTTGAGCAGATCGCGAGCGAGACCATTCTGCTGATGAGCTCCGAATCGAACCCCGGATTCTTTGAAATCGTGCAGAAGCTCTGCCTCATGCATGGCGTGACGCCCCTGCTCAACGCGACAAGCAACGACCGGATGTCCACCATCATGATGGCGCGCATCGGCATGGGGATCGCCTTGTTGACAAAGCAGTTTCTTGCAAGCTATCATTTCCCGGACATCCGGATATTGCCACTTGTGGACGAAGGCGCGTTCCACGATGTGGGGGTGGCTTGGGACAAACGCGGAACGAACCCGATCGTGACCCGTTTTCTTGACGAGCTGCGCGCCTATCTCAAAGCCCACCCGATTGCGGGGCGCCACATAGCCTCATAAAACATAAAATAACATTGACGCCGTCCATTGAAACAAACAGGCCGCTTGACAAGGCGGCGCGCATCTGGCATAATCTTTAACATATAAAACATATCTATTATATATGTTTTATGTTCATGGACCTCCGCCATCTGCCGGATGACGCGCGTGTCTTTGAAATACGGCACTGTCAATCTCAGTCAGGGCTTCCCGGATTCCGGGGCCTCCAGTGTGATACTGGACCGTTTGACGCAAACCGCGCTGGCGGGCCCGCACCAGTATTCTCGCTTGGGCGTTCAGAATTTCCGGGAAGCCCTGGCTGAGAAGCAGTTCCGGTCCATGGGGATTCCCATCCCCCTGCTTCCCCGTTCGTGGTATAATTGTCTATTGCGCACGGGAACAAGAGCTGCCCTGCGCGCGGAAAGGAGAGTTTTTAATGTCAAGATTTTTTACTTCAGAGTCGGTTACGGAGGGCCATCCGGACAAGCTTTGCGATCAGGTGTCGGACGCGATTCTCGACGCGATGATCGCGCAGGACCCGCTGAGCCGCGTGGCTGTGGAATCCATCACCACCACGGGCATCGTCATGGTCGCCGGCGAGGTGAC
>JAITMX010000138.1 GCA_031290775.1 Eubacteriales Family XIII. Incertae Sedis bacterium | reverse complement strand
AACTGGTGGGGACGACTGGAGTCGAACCAGTGACCTCTTGCTTGTCGAGCAAGCGCTCTAACCAGCTGAGCTACGCCCCCAAATCCAATATATGATACTTTATCCGTGGCCTGTCTGTCAACGGTTTTGCGCAGGCCTGTGTGTTTTGCGCAGGCCTGCGCAGGCCGTAGGCCATGCGTGCACGCCTACGGATTCCGCATGGAAACACCACTGTTATCGACGCAGGGCCAAGGGCGGTGACGCGGCCAGATCCTTGATGACCTCCCCCGCCAAAACCAGCCCGCAGACCGGCGGCACAAAAGCGTTGCTCGCCGGGATCTGCCGGCGGACTGTACAGTAGCGCACCGTCCCCGGCGGGCAGACGCAGCCCGTCCGGCAGCTGATCTCGTCGTCCTCGATCGGCGCCATCGGCGGCTCTTTTGAATAGACCACCTTCACATCCTTGATCCCGCGCGCGCGCAACTCCTTGCGCATCACCTTTGCGAGCGGATCCATCTCCGTCTTGTGTATATCCGTCACGACAAACTTCGTCGGGTCCATCTTGTTGGCCGCCCCCATCGCGCAGATGATCGGCACGCCCGCCGCTTTCGCGCGCACAATCAGCTCGATCTTGCCCGTCACCGTATCGATCGCATCGACCACATAATCATAAACGGAGAGATCGACCCCGTCCGCTGTGTCCGGCATATAAAACATTTTGAAAGCAGAGGCTTTGCAGCCCGGGTTGATGTCGTGAATGCGCTCCGCCATGACGTCTGCCTTGTATTTGCCGACCGTGCTGCGCAGCGCGATGACTTGGCGGTTGAGATTGGTGAGGCAGATCTTGTCGTCATCATAGAGATCAATCGCCCCGATCCCTGTCCGCGCCAACGCCTCGGCCGTGTAGCCACCCACGCCGCCTACGCCAAACACCGCGATCTTGGCGGAATAGAGCTTTTGCATGGCATCGCGTCCAAACTGCAAGGCGGTCCGCGCAAACTGATCAATCATCAGGCCCCTCCATCATTGTTCCAAAAGCCCAAGCGCCCGTTCTATTTCAGCCTCGTCCGCTGTATCCGCCGCTCCGCGTCGCGCTCCGCAATGCTGTCCCGCTTGTCGTAGAGTTTCTTGCCGCGCGCCAGCGCGATTTCCATTTTTGCAATGCCCCGGTCGTTCAGGTAGATATTGAGCGGCACGATGGTCAGACCCTCCCGCTTGGTTTCCTGCCGGAGCTGCCGGATCTCCTTTTTGTGCAACAGCAGTTTGCGCGTCCGCATCGGATCCGCGTTGAAGCGATTGCCCTGCTCGTACGGCTTTATATTCATCCCGATGATGAAGAGCTCCCCGTCAAGTATCCTCGCATAACTCTCGCCGAGGCTCACTTTGCCCTGACGCAGCGATTTGACCTCCGTGCCCGTCAGCACAAGGCCCGCCTCGAAGATCTCCTCAATAAAATAATCGTGCCGCGCCGATTTGTTCACGGCGAGCATTTTTCTGCTTGGGTGTTTTTTCATCAGTGGACACTTCCTGCGGAACTGATCGGGAACAGCCTGAAGATGACCTTTCCCTTGATCGTATCCTCGGATACAAATCCGACGCCTGCGTTCCGGCTGTCCCTGCTGACCTCCCGATTGTCCCCCAATACGAAATACGCGTCTTGCGGCACCGTGACCAAGGCCATTTCCCCGATCGTGACGCCGTCTTTCGTATACGGCTCGACAAGGCGCTCCCCGTTTCGGTAGACCGCGTCGTCTTTTACCTCAATCGTGTCGCCGGGAAGCCCGATCACACGCTTGATGAGGTTTTTCTCCTCCCCCCGTTCATCGAGCAGCTCTGATTCGAACACTATGATATCACCGCGCTCGACGCTCCCAAAATGATAGGCCTGCTTCGCAAGAAAGACATAGTCCTCCGGATGCAACGTGTTTTCCATGGAATGCTCAAAAACAATCGTCGGTTTTATAAACTGCAGTATCACAATGATTATGACAAACGCGATCGCAATGTCGCGCAAAAGCAGGAACGCATTCTGTGCTACACCCGGTTGCCCGGCGGGTTCGGGCGGCTCCGCCGGCGACTCTTCCGGCAATGCCGCCGGGGCCGCCCCGCTGCCTACAATTTCATCTTCATACAACATCCGAGACCCTCCGCGATCTCCGCAAACCTCGCGGGCGGCTCCGCCCGAAAGGTCTTTCCTTTCAAATACTCAAGACTCGCCGCGCCGCATACAACCGTCAATCGGTACGCGTGGAGCAGCTGCGTCGTCAATTCATACTTTTCCGACACCATGCGGTTTGCCGCCGCGTCGCCGTATTTGCGGTCCCCGACCACAGGATAGCCCGCGTCCGCAAGCTGCGCCCGTATCTGGTGCGTCCTGCCCGTAAGCAGCTTCGCTTCCACAAACGTGAACCCATTCCCCGCCGCAAGCGGCCTCACTTCCGTGACCATGTCCCGGCCCTCTTCTCCCGAGGACGGGAGCACCCTCGTCACATTTGCCCCTTCGTCACGGATCATACGCGCTTTCAGCGCCAACGGTGTTTTCAGCGAGCCTTTCACGACGGTCAGGTAGTATTTTTCAACATATGCGGGGCCTTCCGCACCGCCCCTCATCATCACCGCGAGATCCCGCGCCGCCGGCAAAGCCTTGCCGAACAGGACGAGCCCCGTCGTGTTGCGGTCGAGCCGGTTGGCCGGCGCCGGCGCAAACGTCTTTGTGACACCCGGTATATAGATACCCTTTTCGGCCAGATATGAAACAACTTGGTTGGCGAGCGTGTTTTTCTTTTCGACCGCGTCGCCGTGCGTCAACAGACCGAACGGCTTGTTCACGACAAGAATGCTCTCGTCTTCAAAGACCACACCAAACTGCTTTTTTGCCTTGGCCACCGACGGGCGCCCGAGCCCGAGCGCCTCGATTTGCCCGTCCGGCAAAAAAATCTCGACAGCGTCGCCTTCTTTCAACAGCGTTTCGCCCGAAACGCGCCTGCCGTTTACTTTCACATCCTTGCGGATAATCCGATACACAAGCGCGAGCGGGGCATTCCTGAGCACTTTTTTCAGGACGCGGTCAAGCCGCCGGCCCGCCTCATTTTCTCCCGCTTCAAAACGCAAGGCCGCGCCCCCATGCGCCGTCGGCGGCGATGCCTATGCCTTGCCGCTGCAACCCAATACGTTGACGAGCTTGCGTTTCACCATCTCCTTGATGGCGTCGCGCGCGGGCTTGAGGTATTGCCTCGGATCGAAATCTGCGGGGTGAAGCGCAAAATGTTCGCGGACTGTCGCCGTCATCGCGAGACGCAGATCCGAATCGATGTTGATCTTGCAGACCGCGCTCTTGGCCGCTTCGCGCAGCATATCCTCCGGAATGCCGATCGCGTCCGGCATCGCCCCGCCGTATTTGTTAATCTTTTCGACAAGCTCGGGAATGACCGATGACGCGCCATGCAGCACGATCGGGAAACCCGGCAGGCGAGCCGAGACTTCCGCCAGAATGTCAAAACGCAATTGCGGTTTTTGCCCCGGCTTGAATTTGAACGCGCCGTGCGACGTGCCGATCGCGATCGCGAGCGAGTCGACGCCCGTCTTCTCGACAAATTCCTGCACCTGCGAAGGATCCGTATAGCTGTGGCTCTCGACCTGCACATCGTCTTCGACGCCCGCAAGCTGCCCGAGCTCGCCCTCGACAACGATGCCGCGCGCGTGCGCGTATTCGACGACCTGCTTCGTCACTTCGATGTTTTCCGCAAAAGGCCTTGACGAACCGTCGATCATGACAGAGGTGAAACCGCCATCGATGCACGATTTGCAGGTCTCAAAATCCGGGCCGTGGTCGAGATGAAGCGCGATGGGCAGCCCCGTATCCTCGAGTGCCGCTTCGACGAGCTTCATGAGATAAGCGTGTTTGGCGTACTTGCGCGCGCCTGCGGAAACCTGCAAAATCAGCGGCGCGTTTTCTTCTTTCGCCGCCTCCGTGATGCCCTGCACGATCTCCATATTGTTTACATTGAAAGCGCCGATCGCGTAGCCTTCTTTGTAAGCCCTTTCAAACATCCCTTTCGTGGTTGCCAATGGCATAATGTCCCTCGCTTTCCGTGGCCGCTGTCCCGGTCACCCTGCCAAAATCGCTACGATATCCGCATTTGCCGAGCCTGCCGGTATCGTGAATGTGCCCATCTTTAATTTTGAATCGGCGCCTTGCGCCATGACTTCCGAAAGAAAAGCCTGCTTGTCCGATATCGCGCCGGCGGCCAGCAATTTGTCCGCAATCGCGCTCGCCGCGTCGCCCGCGCTGACCGTGATTGTGACCGATGCCGCGCTCTGCGTCGGTTGGGCGGGCGGCTGCCCCATATCGGCCGGCTGTTGCCCGAGCGGGGCTGTCTCCGGCTGCTGCCCAGGCTCGGCGGAGGGCTGCACCGGCTGGGCTTCCGCACCGCCATCTACGGGCGCGTCTGTGGCATCCGTGCCCAATGCGCCATTTTCCGTTTCCGCGTATACGGGCGGGCTGACGCTTTCCACACCATCCCCTTTTGCCCCCAAACCGGGATAACCCATGATGACCCCGACCCGCGTATAGATCACAAAGGCCGCGACCAGTATGATCACGGTGGCAATCAATACATCACTTTTGTTGTAAAAAAAATCACGCATAATAAAAATATTATACCAAAATCGCGCCGCAAGTATATTGGGAATTGGTTACAGCTCACAGGGCATGCCTGCAGGCTTTGCTGCGCCGCAGGTTTTCAGCCTGCCTGATATTTTTCGATCAGTGCGCTGCGAAGCTCCCATAGCTGTTGCGACAGATCGATGTAATACGGCTGCGGGTTTTCAAAACGCAGCGTCTCGTCCCACAGTGTGTCAATCTGCGTGAGGCAATAAGCACGAATATCATCAACGCCGGGGCTGCCGTACACGAGATGTCCGCTTTCAAACACTTTCACCTGCAGCTCTTTTGCGACGAAGTTTGACAGATTTTTGCGCTTCCATGTGAATGAAGGGTCGAAGATCGAATAATCGTCGCCCGCCGGCGCGTCTTCGCTCGCGAGCGTGATGACATCGGCGACCATGCGCCCGCTGTCCTTGTCGTAGAGGCGGTAAACCTTTTTGAAGCCCGGATTTGTGATTTTTTCCACGTTTTCGCTGAGCTTCATTTTGGGATCGACAACGCCGTCCTTTTCAATGCCCGACATTTTGTACACACCGCCAAAGACCGGATCCGACGACGCTGTGATGAGGCGCTCGCCGACGCCAAAGCTGTCGATGCGCGCGCCCTGCAGCATGATGTCGCGGATGAGCCACTCGTCGAGCGAATTGGACACGACGATCTTGCACTCCGGGAAGCCCGCCGCGTCAAGCATATCGCGCGCTTTTTTTGTCAGGTAGGCGATGTCGCCGGAATCAATGCGGATCGCGGGCTTTGCCGAAGCCAGCTCTTTGAAAACGCGGATGGCATTGGGTACGCCGGACTTCAAAACGCTGTAGGTATCGACAAGCAGCGTGCAGCTGTCCGGATAGAGCTGCGCGTATGCCTTGAAAGCTTCATACTCGGATGGAAAGGCCTGCACCCAACTGTGCGCCATCGTGCCGAGCGCCGTGATGCCAAGATCCCGATCCGCCACCGTACAGGCCGTGCCGACACAACCGCCGATAAAGGCCGCGCGCGCGCCGAGTACCGCCGCCGACGCGCCATGCGCCCGGCGTGTGCCAAACTCCATGACAGGCTTGCCGCCGCCCGCGCGCACGATGCGGTTTGCTTTCGTCGCAATGAGGCTCTGGTGGTTGATGAGCAGGAGCAGCATCGTTTCGATATACTGCGCCTGCAGCAAGGGGCCGCGAACCGTCATGATCGGCTCACCCGGAAAGATCGGCGTCCCCTCGGGCACCGCCCACACATCGCAGCGGAACGCGAAATTTTTCAGGTACTCCAAAAAGGCATCGGAAAATCCGCCCCTGCCTCGCAGATAAGCGATATCCTCGTCCGTGAAACTCAGATTGCTCAAATAATCTATAGCCTGCTCAAGGCCCGCCATGATCGCAAAGCCGCCCCCGTCCGGCACGCGGCGGAAAAACAAATCGAAATACGCAATCTCATCCGCACGGCCCGTTTCGAAATAGCCGCCGGACATCGTGATTTCATAAAAATCCGTAAGGAGTGTCAGGTTGCTCTTGTTCATAAATACCTCCGTCGCCGCTATCATTCCCTTTTTCTATTATACTGAATATGCTATACTTTACGCAATACAAAAGTGCCGATCACGAAGCAAAAAGGCCGGCATCCGGACAGCACTGTGGGGGAAGTGTGAATAATATGTGTTTTAAGGATGATTCATGGCAAAATATACGCGGTCGCATACCAGCCGCAAGTTGGTAAATTATGGATCTTTCATCACAAAACCAAAATGTCTACGGGGGGTTTGATTGGAAACTCTTCAATCGCGATGTGCGCCGGGATGTGTGCAACTGTGTGCTGTTCTTGGCTTTCTTTTACGCGGTCAACCTTGCGGCCTCGTTCATCATCGAAGCGGTGTTTCTCTTTCGCGACCCGGCCTTTCTGGCGCTGATGTCGGATCCCTCGTCTTTGGGCGGCATCTTTTCCGGAGATCTGTCCGCTTCGGGCTGGGAATCCTATACGGATGCCGTCATGAACACGCAGAGCGGCCCTATGCCCGCACTCATCTCTATCATCTCTACCGTGGCCGGCGGCTGCGTCTTTTTGATTTACCGCAAGCGTCGTTTTTTCACGGATCTCGCATTGCCTGCGGCCGAGCGCATGACACCGGCGATTTTTATCATCCTTGTCGTGGCAACGCAGGGGTTTCAATGCGTTTACGGGCTGCTCGTGGCCTTGGCCGACAGCCTGCTGCCGGAGGGGCTCTCGCTCGCGGACAGCTACAGCTCGGCGCTGGATATTCTGCTGACGCCGCTCGGCCTTCTGTACATCGTGCTGGTCGGGCCGCTCTTTGAAGAATTGATTTTTCGCGGCGCTGTCATAGGGTCGCTCAGGCGTTTTGGCGACAATTTCGCGATCTTGTTTTCCGCGCTGTTGTTCGGCCTTTACCATATGTTGATCATGCAGATCCCTTTCGCTTTTGTGATGGGGCTGTTGCTCGGCTATGTCGCCGTGAGATGGTCGCTTCGGTTTTCAGTCCTGCTCCACATCATCGTCAACGGGCTGTCGGTGCTGTTTTCCGACATAGACAACACTGCGCTGCAAACCGCAGGGGGCCTCGCCATGGTCATTTGCGCCTTTGCGACGCTCATACTCGCGATTGCCCTACGGTGGCGCCTGCGCACACGCATATCGCTCGGCGCCGCGTATTACCCCCACACTTATGCCAACGGATTTTCGAGCATCGCCTTTTGGGCCTTTGCCGTCATCATGACGGCCATCGGATTGCTCCAGATAAACATGGCATCCTGATAACAGACCGCAAGAGGGCGCACCTCTATGAAAAAAGCGTCTCCATCAATTCTTTTTCCCCAAGAGAGCCAAGGCACAGTTTGACATCCACCCCTTTCAGCGCTGTCAAAACCCTGTCTTCGCGGTACGCTGCCCCTTTCAGCGCTTCCTCGAGCGCCACAATAGGGCGAAGCGCCATGTAGTCCCCGTTGATCCGTATGTTTTGGATCGCGCCTCCTTTGATGTCAAGGGATATTTCAAGGCCGCCGCCCGGAAAACGTTTTTTCTTTTTCGTTGTATAGGCCGGCCCGTGACCGTAGGTCCAGTCGGGATTTTCGAAGCGTTCCCGCCTGATCGTCCCGATTTTTTCGAGTTCGTCCGGCTTGAACGCCTTGCGCCGCACAACGCCTTCGTGTTCAAAACTCTCAATGAAAGCCTCGCGGAAGTTGCGGATATCCTTTTCGTCGATATAATCCGTGATGTTTGTGACACGCGCATCAACCGAGGCGATGGCTTTTGTTTTGATTTTTTCGCGATCCACGGTCAGCACACGCGCAAGCTTCGCTATATCGGTATTGAAAAGCAGCGAACCATGGCTGCACAAATAACCGTTTTTGATATACTGTGCGATGCCCGCGATCTTTTTCCCCTCAATAACGATATCGTTGCGGCCTTCGATCGAAACGCCGGCGCCAAAACAAGCCAGCGTTTCGATGACAGGCCCCGCAAGCCAGTCCCTCACAAAGCTCTTTGCGTCATCACCCGTCCGGTAAGGGAGGATCACCGTATACTGCAATGTCCCCGGATCCGTGAAGATCGCGCCGCCGCCGCTCGGCCTGCGAATGATCTCAATGCCGACCGACTTCGCATAATCCCCGTCGCTTTCGGCTTCGGCAACCTGATTGGCGCCAATCATGACCGTATCGTCCGTGCTCCACACCATGAGTGCCGCTTCCTGCGGCCGGTAATGCATCATGATGTACTCCTCCGCCGCAAAATAAAATGCGGCTTTTGTCGAATTGTTTTCAAATAACATCATTTTATTTCCCTGCTTACTTCCCCGCTATTGCTTCTTCAGCGTGGTATGAGCTCCTGGCAAATGGCGCCGACGCCACAAACTCAAATCCTCTCTCTTTTGCTTCTTTCGACCAACGGTCAAATACCTCAGGCTCGATGTACGCCTCGACCGGAATATTTGCGGGCGAAGGCCTCAAGTATTGCCCTATCGTCAAAAACGCGCAGCCTGCCGAAGCCAAATCGTCAAACAAGCCGTGCATCTGCACATCGGTTTCGCCGACGCCGACCATGACGCCGCTCTTGCTCTTGATGCCCTCGCCGCACAAACCGACACGACGCACAATATCGAGCGACCTTGTATAATCGGCCTGCGGCCGTACCTTTTCATACAGCTCCGCGACGGTCTCCATATTGTGGGAAATCACATCCGGCCTTGCCCGGGCCACCAACTCCAGCGCCGCTTCGCTGCCGCCGAAATCCGGGATCAGCGTTTCGATCTTTGTGCCGGGGGAGAGGCGCTTCGTTTCGCGCACCGTCTCTGCAAACTGTGCTGCGCCGCCATCCGGCAGGTCGTCGCGGGTCACCGAGGTGATCACGGCATATCCGAGGCCGAGGCGCTTCACGGCTTCGCCGACGCGTGTCGGCTCATCCGGATCGACCGGGGCCGGCCCGCCGTGCGTCACGCCGCAAAAGCCGCAGCTGCGTGTGCAATTGGCTCCGAGGATCATAAATGTCGCAATCCCGCGCCCGAAGCATTCCGAAAGGTTTGGGCAGGATGCCTCGCGGCAAACCGTATTGAGCCCAAGCTCCTTCACGAGCCCTTCAACCGCGCACATCCCATCCGTCTTGCGCCAAGTCTTTTTTAACCATGCAGGCTTGCGCCCAATGCTTTCAGCCATTTCCCCTCTCGCTTCCCCGAGATGACCCCAACAAAGACAGGCATCGCCTGTCAACATTATATAGGATATAGTTTTTTCGTGCATTTTTATAATACATGATTGCACACAGTATAGCAACTATTTTCTGGGCAAATGTTTTCTGGGCAAACTTTTTCTGGGCAAATTGTGGTTAATTGTGGTTAATTTGTAACAGTTCAGACGCTTGCCGGCATGCCGTCATTGCGAGGGAGCGTAGCGACCGCGGCAATCCATGAACCACTGGATTGCTTCGCTTCGCTCGCAATGACGGCAAGGGTCTGAACTGT
>JAITMX010000093.1 GCA_031290775.1 Eubacteriales Family XIII. Incertae Sedis bacterium | reverse complement strand
CGGTTTGCGTGTGCCCGTCAAATCCAATCATGCGCTTCAGGATGGCGGCGACCGCAGGCCTCCCTGAGTCGATCAAGATGTTTTGCGCCGGGGCCTGCGCAGCGTGGATGAGCCGGCAGACAAAGGCGAGCAGCGGCCTCATCCCGCGGTAGGCGCTGTCCAAATAGATGAAGTCCAAGTACAGACAGGCATTGCCGGCATCGGAAAGCAGCAGCAAGCCTTTGACCTGCCGGTCCGCGACCAAGGCGGCGCTGACCTCCCTGTTTGCCCCGGAAAGATCGATCGCCGCCGCGCCGGCGTCCCGCGCGCCGGCGTCTTTGCGCAGGAAAGCGTACAGCAGCTTGCCCGGGACGCGGCTGAGCGGAAGCAGCAGCCCGCCGGGGATTTGCGGCGCGGTTTCCGCCGCGATCTCGCCAGCGAACGCGTCCGCGACCGCTGCCCATGGAATGTTGTAATGCGAAGACGGCTCCGAAAACAGGCGAAACCCCCGCCTGAGCAAGAGGGAGTCGAGCGCGCCGCAAAAGTCCGCTTCCGCCGGGTAAGCGGCAGTCAATACCTTGCAGGGCAGGCGGCGAAACAGGGAGATCGCGGCGTCGAGCAAAACGCCCGCGCAGCCCTGCCCGCGAAATTCCGGCGAGACGCAAATCCATGAAAGCGTGCAGATATCGGACAGGGTCTGGAGCCGCGCCGCGCCGCAAGCCGTACCCTCCTCTGTGCACCCGATGGAAACGTCCCGCTCGGAATAGAGGGCCGAAGGCAGCAGCGGTTCAAAATACGGGAAGTTTTCCTGCGTAATGCTCGTCGTCGAAAACAATGCGATTGCTCCTTTTATGTCTTAAAATGACGCCGCTATTCCTATTGATTCCATTTGTCGGGGTTTGCGTCATTTTTTATATGTCGGTCTAACGCGTCCTCAAAATTAATGGCAAAGGACAGAAAGCCATCCGAAATATGCATTGCCATTGTTTTTTTATCATCATCGGTGATATTGTCCTTAAACGCTATGTTGCCGACAGCGGTGTGAGACATCGCCGTTCTGTGCGCCGCCGAAACGAACGCGCGCATATGTGCCGGAACAAGATTGTGCAGATATCCATTGACAAGCAAAGTGCCGACTTGCGTATATTTATATATGGAGCCCAATTTGATGGTGCGGCTCACGATCTCATCCCGGCTGCGGGGCTGCCCATCCACGGCCGACCCGACAGTGCTGTCATACATAGCTCTGAGCCTCAGATAGTAGCCTTCAAATTCTGCGGCGAGCCGTTCTTTGGCGGCGGCGAGTTCCCCGGGATCGACTTCCCCTTTCTTCTCGACAGTCTTCATATCGCGAAGCGTTTGCGCTACCTTCTCGTCCGTGGCGTCCTTGCCAAGGAAACCGTATACATCGCGCGTGAGGCTACTGTTTTCGTTTTCGAATTCCGGATACCGCTCGTTGAATTCATCTCGCTTGCGTTTTTTTGCTTTTTCATCCTCGGCTTGTTTCATTTTCTCGTCAATAATCGTCGCGTATTGTTTGCTGCCGATGCACCTCTTTACACGATCCTTTGATCGTTCGAGTAGAGTGTCCTCAGTTGCAGGTTCCGCCGCAAACGCCTCCGCCCAGACAAGCAACTCTTCAAGATCCTGCCTCCCCGCCGCCTGCGCATCTATCGCTTCCTGCCTCTCCGTTTCGATCTCGCGCTGCCGCTGCGCCTCCTTTTGCGTCTCCGCCTCGGCCTCGCGCTGCCTCTGCGCTTCGCGCTGCGCCTCCGCTTCTTCATGCGTCGGCAAGAGATCCCAATCGTAATCTCCTTTTCGAGCCTTTGCGTACTGCGGATGCGTTCTCTCTTCCACAGCCAAGAAATGCGCGAAATCCCATTCTCCCGCAGCGATTTTTTCACTATCGGCGTTTGTATTCGTATACCCGGTGCAAGCAGCAATATAATTTCTCAACGCCGTGGCAAAAAGCACCTCTTCGACTGTCTGGCTGTTCAAGGCAAATTTGCCGCCATAGTCCGCCATGCCTATTTGCTGCGACCCCGCGAATAGTGAATACAGCTTGAACCCGCGCATCGTTATCTCCTCCGGCGAGGTGACTGCTTTGTTGAGATCAATGCCGCGATCATTTACCTCCGCACGAAAACGTTCACAAAAATCAAGATAACGAGCGGTATAGCGCCCTCGAGCTTCCCGTTCCGCCGCCGTATCATTCGGACGTGTCACATTTTGGGGTAGGTGACGGACACTGAGCAGTACAACATCGTCTATCGCCAGTTTGAATTCTTCATCCGTCGGTTCAGGAGGTAAAAATGAACAAATATCCCGTGTAATGCCGTTATTTGGATTATATTTCGGAAAATCCGCATCGAACTTGTTTTTCCGCCGGTTGCCCATCATCAGACTGTCGGACGTAAGGGTGTCGTAAATTTTTATAACAGCGCCATAGTTCTTGGTTCTAATCATGTACTCCGACAAATCACGAAAATCGCCGTATACCGTGTGACCTTCTCTCTCGATATCCGCCGCCTTGTCAGGGAAGTAGCCGATATCAAGTCTACCTCTCTCCCATGCGGTAAATACATTTGCTTGCAGTCGCTCCCGAATATAAGCGGCGGCGGCATCAATACCCGTTGCGTCGTCAGGCAAGTCCTTCATAATCTGCCGACCGCGCGCCCGCAGGCTTTCAATCCGCGCGTCCGCAATCTGCTTCTGGTCCGCCTCAAGCTGCCTGTTTGCCTCTTCCATTGCGCTCAGCGCTTCGTCCGCCTGCGCTTCGCTTAGATGTTCCGCCTGCCACGACTTGTACGCCGCTTCTGCGCCGGCCGTATTTTTGCTCACAAGATTTTCGAGAATCGCGCGCTGCTTGTCGATTCCGATGCCCAAATCTTTTTCCATGAGCTGATACACCGCCGCGTCGTCCGGCAAGCGGCCGCCGGATACAAAAATAACGGCCTTTTCGAGGCACTCCTTTCGGAAGGTCAGCTCCGACGCGTTTCCCTCAGCCTCGCCGTCAAGGCGGTTCGCCATATACGAGCCGGCCGGATCGGCGCCGAGGAGCTCATGCCGCCGCTTGCGAATTTCCTCTTCCCGGAGGATGCTCACATACTCCGCGTAAGCCTTGTCGATGGCGGGCTTGTTTTCCGCATAGACCGCGGGCTGCATATTGTCGATATTGCTCTTGAAAAAAGCGAAGTCCCGCGCGACATCCCTGTCGTGCATGGGGAAGGGCTGCGCCGCCCCTGCGGCCGCCGCGTCAACCGCATCTTCGGCCGTTTTTCCTGTCGCGCCGCTCAGTTCCTTGAGATGCTCGTCCTTTGAAAGAAACTCCTCCGCAATGGGTTTGTACGCTTCATAAGCGCTTTGGTCAAAACCCGCGACTGCCCCAAAATAGTCGCGGATTGCCGCCCCCTGGCGTTCATGCGCCGCCAAGGCATCCTCCCGCGAGATAAAGGCGCCTGTTTTTTCATCGATGCCGTTTGCGTTTGCGCAGAGTTTGATCAAGGCAGCCAGTTTGTCCGAGCAGATTTCAAAAGCGCGGAAGCTCGCCTGCAGCGACGGCGAACTGTCCGCCGCCTGTCCCCTAAATTTTTCGCGGAACGCCGCTTGGTCACGCAGATCTTCCTGCAGCCCCCGGATATCGATCCGCGCGCTGCCGCCCTTTTTCCATGTTTGCGAAAATTTCTTCAGGGTTTCCCCGACGGAGGATCGCATTATATTGGCATATTGCCTCGGCATGAAAACGGCGCCGTCGTCTGTTGCAAACATCCGCAGCACTTGGTTGCCGCCCGTATCGGTCTTTCCTGTTGCAATATCCTTTTGATATGCCTTTATATCCTGCTGCATGAAAGCGGTGTCCCAATCGACATACGC
>JAITMX010000005.1 GCA_031290775.1 Eubacteriales Family XIII. Incertae Sedis bacterium | reverse complement strand
AAAACCGCGTTTTGAATCTCAAGGTCAATTTGGACGCGCAACGCCACGCAGGGAGCGCCTATCCCGACTATCTCTCTCCGAAAGGAATCGTCTTGCTCAGCACAGCGAAACATCCGGTGGCCTATACGCCGAACGCGAACCCGGCACTCGGCGGCACGTTCTCAGGCGGCATCGAGATCGATCCCGACGACTTTGCCGTGCAGGGCGATGGGAACTACAAAATCTATTGGTCCTCGGCCATCGGCGATGAATTTAACCTCGCAAACGACGCGATTCCGGGTTTGGCGTGGAATGCCACGAATCTGACGATGCTTGGTGATACCTCAAAGTATATGCTCATGCCGCAAGGCTACACGGATTTTATCCATGGGGCATCCCTTTCCAAGACCACGACAAGGGGCATGACGAAAGCCGCAGTGAACGCCGCCGTCATTGACGAGGTGGGCTACCGCCTTAAAATGAACGCCGCTACCGATCCGGTCGCCGGGGCTTTCCAGTTGGATGTACTGCCTTTTAACGGGGACGGGCGCGGAAGCGCTTTCCACGGCGGCTATACCTTGAAGGACGGCAAGGTGACGATTGACTCCCAGTCCGCCTCTCCGCCCGCGTCGTCGGCTGTCGAGGCTTACCACACCACCGATTCCGCCATTCGTACGGCGGGCAGCGGAGGCACGGTCCCCGACGCTTCGATCTTCAGCGGCGTCACGCCGGGCCAATCCTTCAGCGCCGGCGGCGTGACCTGGCAGAAAGCCGCCGACAACGGCGACGGCACATGGACGGTCGGCAGCAAGCCTGCCGCGATTGCGGTCGCCGGTACCGTGGCAGGCAACGAGCAGGTCGTCACGACCTTTGCCTTGACGCTATCCGGCTATGAGGGCGGCGATGCCTACGGCAACACTGCTTCGATGATACACAGCGCCGGTTCTGCCGCTCAGGTTTCGCCGGGGGTCCGCGCCACGGTCGCCACGCGCCAGGTCAGCGGCAAGGCATGGCTTGACAAGGACGAGGACGGCGTGTTCGGCGCGGGCGACGCCTACCTTGAAAACGTCGGGGTGCGTCTATACGAGCAGGACGGCACGACACAGATCGCCGCCGACGCGAGCGGAGCCGCCTACGGCACGGCGGGCACGGTCAAGACCGCGTCGGATGGCAGCTACAGCTTTGGCCGTGTGCCGTCGGCAGCCGGATATATCGTGCGCTTTGTCGGCACAAACGGCTTCGCCATCGGCAATCACACAGTGACCGCCAAGTTCAACTATGGCGCGGGCGACCCGTACTTTGTGGAAGGCGACAGCGATGTGTCCCCGACCGGGACCCCGCTTGCCTATGCGCAGACAGACGCGTTCACAATGAAAAGCGACGCCCAGCTCATCGCGGACGGGACCGCCGTCGATCAGCGCATCGGCGTGGACGCGGGTTTCATCCCTGTGAAGTACACCGTGACCTACCATGGCACAGGCTCGACAGGCGGCAAAGCGCCGGTGGACGCGGCAAGCCCGTATTACACGGGCAGCGAAGTGACCATCCTTGACAAGGGCTCGCTTCTCAAAGCCAACCACGCCCTCGCGGGCTGGGATACGGACAAGGCGGCAAGCACGGCAGTCTACAAGGCCGCAGACATCGCGGCGGGCAACGCCAAATTCACCATCACCGCCAATACGGACCTTTACCCGGTCTGGGTTGAAGACGGCAAATTCACCGTGACCTACCACGGCACAGGCTCGACAGGCGGCAAAGCGCCGGTGGACGCGGCAAGCCCGTATTACACGGGCAGCGAAGTGACTGTCGCAGGCAAGGGCGCGCTCGTCAAAGCCAACCACGCCTTCGCGGGCTGGGATACGGACAAGGCGGCAAGCACGGCAGTCTACAAGGCCGCAGACATCGCGGCGGGCAAAGCCAAATTCACCATCACCGCCAATACGGACCTCTACCCGGTCTGGGTTGAAGACGGCAAGTACACCGTGACCTATCACGCCAACGGCGGGACAGGCGGCAGTGTGCCGGCCGACACGGCGGGCAACGCCCCAGGCGGCAATGCCTACTATGCCGGCAGCAAGGTGACGGTGCTCTTTTCACCGCTTCCCACGCGCCCCGGCTGGACGTTCCTCGGGTGGGCGCAGAAAGGCACGGACACAAAACCGGCGTATACCGCCGCCGGAAACAAGGCATTTAATATCAGCGGCAACACAATACTCTACGCGATCTGGTCGGAAAACAATGCGTATCAGGTCAATTACGACACGAACGGCGGCACGCCCGCAAAAATCGCGGCAAGAAAGAACGTGAGGTGGGCGGACGCGGGCCTGCTCCCGGCGCAAAACCCGGCGCGGGCAGGCGCTGCCTTTGCCGGCTGGAAAGTGATATCCGGCGGCAAGAATGCCGACGGCACGGGCAAGGCTGGCATCGTTGGCGGCGACAAATACGCGGACCTCGCAAAAAGCGAATCCACAGGCGCAATCACGCTGCAGGCGCAGTGGGCAGTGAAATCCTACACGGTCACCTATCACGGCAATGGCAATACCTCAGGGGCCGTGCCCAAATCAATCACCATGGCATATGGCAGTACATGGGTGGCATCCGCGCAAGGCAATATGGCAAAGGCCGGATATGCCTTCATAGGCTGGTCTACGGACGCTGCGGCGGGCAAGGTCACGCATCATCCGGGAGCGGCAAATACCCTGGCGGGCGATGTGCATCTGTATGCCGTGTGGTCATACAACGGCGGCGACAAGCCCGTGACGCCTGTAAAGCCTCCCCAAAAGCCGGTAACGCCACCTGCTGAAAAGCCGGCAACGCCACCTGCTGAAAAACCGGCAACGCCACCTGAAAAGCCTGTGGCCCCGCCCGAAAAACCGGTAGCCCCGCCAGTCTCGCACGCCCCGGACAACAACAAAGGCGCGGCACAAACGCCCGCGCCGAAGCCGGACGAGCCGAAATCGATTGAGAAAGGATTCAGCCGGGCTGACGCAGACAAGATTGAAGCGCAAACGGGCAATCCGCTTACCGATCTGCTGGGTGGCAACGTGCCGCTTGGAAACATCGGGGCAATGGCGGTATGGAGCCTGCTTTCCCTCATCATGTCCGCCATTGCGGTGGCCATCGCCATACTGCTCGCGATCGGCGCGATGCTGCGCAGGCGGGAAGAAGAAGAGGACGAAAGGCTCGGGGATTGCAATTCCGAGGAAGAGGAAAAGGACAGGAAGCGTCAAGGCTTGCTGAAGATCCTTGCCTGCGCCTGCGGCGCACTGACGCTCATCGTCTGGCTAATCCTGGATGACCTGACGCTGCCGATGGCATGGATCAACAAATGGACGATCGTCGTCGGCGTGGTCTTTGCCATGCACCTTGCCCTGTTCATCCTATACAAGGTCAACAGCGGCAACCGGCGCGACGAAAACGAGGATGAGCCGGCGCAAGACAGCCTCGTGTAAAACACAAAACAAAGCAATCTGCATACAGATGGGCAAATAATAGAAAAAGAGGCAGGCGGCCAACCCGTCGCCTGCCTCTGTGCCATTCCCAAAGGAAGCGCTGATTTTGAAATCCGCTGTTCATTTCGCAACGGCTTTCGCCCCTGGAATTTCTTGCGATCAGTAACCGATGCTTTCCATAAGGCCATCCAGCGTTTCAGCATCAGCCTTGTCGCAGTTTGCGTAGACAACAGTAGTTCCAACAAGCTCTGCAATGTGGTATATCCCGTCAAATGTAGAAGAATATTTTGAATACTTGCCGTTCACCTCAGATGATACCTCCGAACCGCTCTTTTGCGCTTTTATGGTATCCACGCTGCTTGCATAGACCTCATTTGCGCGTTCTGCCGTATCCATTTCAAAAAACTCGACATGGATGCCCCCCTCATCGAAGCCGATTATTTTTATGCTCGCGCTTCCCGCATCTTCCACGTACTGGCCTGTGATATCGCTGACGGAATATCCCGCTTCATTCGCGGCTGCCGAAAAGTCGTCCGCCGAAATTGCGGTCTTTGAAGAACATCCCGTTGCGGCAAACAGGACAATGGAAAGAACCAGTACAATGCACGCCGCGAGCTTCTTTGTTTTATTCATTTTCTCCCTCTTGCCTTTCGTATACACTCGTTAAAGTCTCTTCATTTTATCATAAACGATGAAATATTCATACACGCATTCCGCTCTATTTTTGCCCTCTATTTTTGCTCTATTCCTTATGGGCGGGGGCATTATGCACATCTGCGGTTTTTTCGATGCGGCGGAGCCGCGCCGCCGCCGCGGATTTTGTGACGGGCGGATCGAGCAAGGCGGCGAGCTCTGCGAGGCTCGCTTCCGGGTTTGCCTTGCGCGCCTCGGCGATTTCGCGCAGCTTTGCCGTCAGCGCGCCGAGGCCGCCCGGCTCCGCCTCAATGGCGCCGATTGCCCGCAGATGCCCATAAACCGCCTCCGCTTGGCGGTCGAGATTGGCATTGTCGCAATTGCTGAAACGGTTTGCCCTGCCGCGGATCTCATGCCTGGCCCGTGCGTCTTCATACGCAAGCAGATGCAGATGGGCATCGAGTATCCCGAGCATATCCTTGATTTGCTCGGCGGCCTTCAGGTATACGACATCCTTGCCGCCGCGCCTTGTGATATTTGCGTGAATGTCCGTAAAGCCGTTCATAAGGCGGCGTATATCCGCAGCGAGCGCCGGGTCCCCTATGACAATCTCAAAATGATAGCGTTTCGCGGGATCCGCCACGGATCCGGCTCCGAGAAACAGCCCTTTCAAATAGCTTTTCCGGCAGCATTTGGCGCTCGTGAGCACAGGCGCGATCCCCTTTTCCGCCGCCAGCAGGCCGTTTTTCTTCGATAGGATCCCCGCGCGTATGAGCAGATCCGCCCCGGCCTGCGACGCAGGCAGGTTGAGTTCAAAGCGTCGCGGCGAAACACGCCCACCCGTATCGGCTACAGACACAAAAAGCGGCGCGCCCGAAAGCTTCTCGAACAAGCGTTTCATATGCCTTGCCACAGCCGGGATTCCCGTACTCAGCACAAGCCCGATTTCCCCGCCGCCCGCAGGCTTCAGCGAACCGGCCGCGCGAAAAAACCCCGCCGCCTCCGCGAGTTCGCAGCAGGCCTTCCCAGGCAGCGTGTGCGCGATTTCCTTTTTTGCTTCCGATGAGAACGACATCTTGCGGGGGACGCGCGGCCACTCAGATTTCGCGGTGCCGGAGCGTCACATTTTCGCCCCGCCCGCGCAACCTCTCCGCGATAGCAATGGCCACCGCGACCGAGCGGTGCTGGCCGCCTGTACAGCCGAAAGCGATGTTGACGCTCGGCTTGCCCTCCCGGATAAACGAGGGTTTCAGGCGCTCGATCATCATGATGACCTCGCTTTCAAAATACCGGCTTTCCTGATTGCCCATCACAAATTCGGCCACGGCGGCATCCTTGCCTGTCAGATCGCGCATGCCCGGCAAATAGAAAGGGTTTGGGATAAAGCGCACATCAAAAATGAAATCCGCCTCGGTCGGCAGGCCGTATTTGTAGCCAAACGACGAGACGATGAAGCGGAACGGCTTTGCCTGCCCGCTTTCTTGGATATATTCGCGCAGGATGCCAGTGAGCTCGGTGTTTTTCAGGCCGCTCGTGTCGATGATGAGATCGCTCATTTCTTTGATCGGCGCAAGCCGCAAGATTTCCTCGTCGATGGCCTCGCCGTTTGTCTTGCCTGCCGCAAGCGGGTGCTGGCGCCTTGTTTCCGCGTAGCGCCTGAGCAGCGCGAGTTTGGAAGCCTCGAGAAAGATGAGTTTGTGGTCGATATTGCGCTTGTCCAGCGCGTTTGCGTACATGACGAAATCATCGAGAAAATCGCCGCCGCGGATGTCGATGACGAGCGCGACTTTTTCAAGCCGGTGCTTGTCCCCCTTGATGAGCGAGATGAAGTCTTTGATGAGCGGCGGCGGCAGATTGTCGATGCAGTAATAGCCCATGTCCTCAAAAGCGCGGGCTGCAAGGCTCTTTCCCGCCCCCGAAAGCCCCGAAATGATGACGATGTGCATACGCGCCCTCCTCCTGCCGCCTCTACAGCCTTTTCAAATTGACGACGCGCTCCGGCGAGGCCCCGGCGTCTATGAGCAGCCTGACCGCCGGCAAAAAATCGCCGATACGCCCCGGCGTGTGCGCGTCGCTGCCGATGATAAAGCGGATATCCGCAAGCAGCATCATTTTGATGTCTTCCGCCGTCAGCGACATATGGCTCGTGTTGATTTCGACGAGGGTGCCCGTCCGTGCGCATACGGCCGCCACTTCGAGCAGATCGACGGGCGCTTTGTCGCCCGGATGCGTCAAGAACAGGATGCCGCCCGCCTCAAGCGCGCCCACGATGGTATCCGTATTGCGCCGCAGTTGGCGCTTTGTGGCTTTCTCGGCAGTATTCCGCGCCAAGTTGTTCAGCGTCCCCGCGATCCCCGCAGGCGTCAGCCCGTCGACCGCGCCATAATGCCAGCCCGCGCACACAAAATCAAAGTATTCATATTCGGCAGGCTTCAGATCAAGCCGTCCATGCGGCGAGAGGATATTGGCCTCGACGCCGAACAGGATTTCAATATCCGAATATTTGAGCCTGAGGCGCCCGATCTCCGCCTTCATTCCCACAAGGTTTTTTCGCTGTACGCCATAGCCCAGATGCCCCGGCCCATGGTCGGCGATGCCGATTTTTTTCAGCCCTTTTTCGCGCGCCGAGAGGACATTGTCCTCGATCGTGCCCGTGCCATGCGAATAAACGGTATGCGTGTGCAAATCGCTTTCGAGCTCATAGCGCACGCCGTTTACGCTCACTTCCACACTGTTTTGATCCACCGGTTTTTCTATCGTCATTTTGTATACGCCCGCACCATCCGTTTCCTTAAATACCGATGATGACAGGCTCCTCCTCCAGTTCTGCCTGAAACCGCGCTTTTACCTTCGCTTTGATGTCTGCGGCGAGCGCGAGCACGTCGCCGGCCGTCGCGCCGCCCGTGTTTACGATGAAACCCGCGTGCTTTTCGGATATCTGCGCCCCGCCGACACGTGCGCCTTTCAGCCCCGCCGCCTCTATGAGCTGCCCTGCGTAGCCGTCCTCCGGCCGCTTGAAAAAACTCCCCGCCGACGGCAGCTCCAAAGGCTGGCTCTCGCCCCGCCGACGCGCGTACCCGGCCATATCGCGCTCGATTTCGCCGGGCGCGCGCGAAGAAAGCGCAAACTCCGCAGACAGGATCAATAGCGGTTTTGTCTTGAAAATGCTTGTCCTGTACCCAAAATCGCACTCTGCATTGCTTAACATAATTATTTTTCCGTCAAGGATATCGTAGGCCTTTGCGGAAACGAGGATGTCCGCGATATTGTGGCCGTACGCGCCTGCGTTCATATATACCGCGCCGCCGACGGAGCCCGGTATGCCCGAAAGCGCTTCCAGACCCGACAACCCTGCCTGCGCCGCCACCCTCGAGGCCCGTGCGAGCGACATGCCCGCGCCGCTCGTGAGCCGTCCGCCGGGCTTTGCCTCAGCGCCGCCAAGCGCCGCGAGCACGGAAATCACGGCGCCCGGATAGCCCCCGTCGCGCACAATCACGTTTGTCCCATTCCCGAGAAAAAAATATGGCATCCCCGCGCGGAAAAACGCGCGCGCGCAAAGTATCAGGCCGGCCTCGTCCGCCGGTTCGCAAAACACGGTCGCAGGCCCCCCTACCCTCATCGAAGTATGCTCGCTCATCATCACACCATACTCGTTCATAGCCCCATTGTACCACACGCGCCGGGTATACAGAATCAAAAAAGTCCCTCCACCATTTAGTGCCAATCAACCCGTTGCAGTTCACGCCCCCGCCGTCATTGCGAGCGAAGCGAAGCAATCCATTATCCGCTGGATTGCTTCGCTTCGCTCGCAATGACGGTTAGGGTGTGAATGCAACATAAACCCCTGTCATTTCCAGTCCAAGGGCAAGCAAAAAGCCCCGCAATCGTTTCAAATGCAAGGCTTCGTTTCTGGTGACCCTACCGGGAATCGAACCCGGGATTCAGCCGTGAGAGGGCTGCGTCTTGACCGCTTGACCATAGGGCCCCCATGGCCGGCCGAAAAAATCAGCCGGAGTATATTCTACAATAAGCCCCGGCGTTTTGCAAATCAAATTATATTGCAAATTTTCGGTCTCGGCTTTCAGCCTGGTCTGCTCGGCGATTTTGCGCTGCTCAACTGCGGCCGCGTATTCCGCCGGAATCGTCACTTCTTTTATTTCAACCGACGACTTTAGCCTCCCTTTCTTTCCGTCCCCGGTTTATTTCACATCGCGCGGCGTCACGACCCTGTGCAGATTGAAGCGGAAAAAGCGCGGCAGCCCCTCCGACAAAAGCTCCGTCGTGTCGCCGGTCACGAGCGGCCGCAGGTAGACGAGCATTTCCTCGCTTACGTCCGTGCCGTTCTTGATGATCCACCCCGGCGGCACCTTCTTCTCCTTGTTTGCGATGTCGTCGAGCTGCCCGACGTCATATCGCACCACATAGGGCACGTCGCTGATGCGGGTGATCGTGATCATGATGTCCGACATCCCGTTCACGGCCGCCTCGACCGCCCGATAGCCGCACTGGTAGGATTCTTCGAGATCCGTCAGGCTCGCGCAATGCGCCGCCGCCCGCTGCAGCGTCGAAAACTGGATCGCGCGCGTCTTGAGCCCCGGGACTTTCACATTGTCCTTGACAAGCCTTTCCAATACCGTGGCCGCGCCGCCGAGCGTCTTGTGGCCAAACATATCCTCGGCCGCGCCCGTATCGGAAAGGTAGTTGCCGTCCTTTGTATGGATGCCCTCGGAGGCCGCGATGAGAATCTGCCTGTCCGTTTCCATGACCGTCTGCACTTCGTGTATGAAAGCCGCAGGGTCAAAATCGACCTCCGGCAGGTAGATGAGGTGGGGCGCCGGCAGCCCGGTTTCGCGCGCGAGCGCCGATGCCGCCGTCAGCCAGCCCGCATTGCGGCCCATGATCTCGACGATCGTGCAGGCAGGCAGCGGATAGACGCAGGTGTCGAGGTAGAGCTCGGCGACGGATGTGGCGACATAGCGCGCCGCGCTGCCAAAGCCCGGCGTGTGGTCGGTCAGCTCCAGATCGTTGTCGATCGTCTTCGGGATGCCGACCGCGACGATGTCCTCGCCCGCCTGGCGCAGATAGTCCGCAAGCTTGTTGACCGTATCCATCGAGTCGTTGCCGCCGTTGTAAAAGAAATATTTGATATTGTAATCTTTCAAAATCTCAATAATCTTCGTGTACGTGCCCTCGTCGTCCCCTTTTATTTTGTAACGCGAGGAGCCGAGCGCGTGCGCCGGCGTATGGATGAGGAGGTCAAAGTCTTCGCTTGTTTTCATCTGCTCGGAAATGTTGATGATCTTCCGCTCAAGAAAACCCTGCATGCCGTTCACGGCGCCAAGCACATTGTCGATTTTGGTGCTCGCCATGCCGCGGGCGATCGCCCCCGTGATGGACGCGTTGATTGCGGATGAGGGGCCTCCGCTCTGCGCGATCAGCATATTTTGTTTTTCTGCCATTTGTTGCCTCTTGCTCCTTCCTTCCTGCTCCGGCAGGCCTTGAATATAGATCAGCCTTCCATCAGCCCGAGCGCCTTCGCGGCGATGTTCTCCGCCGTGAACCCGTACTTCTCAAAAAGCGCAGTCGCAGGCCCCGATGCCCCAAACCCGTCCATCGTCACATAAGCGCCGGACAAACCCGCGATCTCGCCCCATGAATAACGGCTGGCCGCCTCGATGGCCACGCGCCTTGCGACGGACTTTGGCAGCACGCCCTCGCGGTACGCCTCCGGCTGCTCAAAAAAGACGTCGAGCGACGGCATGCTGACGACGCGCGCGTCCACGCCCTTGGCTTTCAGCAGGCTGCGGGCTTCAAGAGCCGGCGCGACCTCGCTGCCGCTCGCGACGAGGATCACGTCGGGCGCGTCCCCGCCCTCGGCCGCAAGGATATAGCCGCCGCGCTGCGCGTCTTTGCTGCTCGCCGGGATCGGCGCCAGATTTTGGCGCGAAAGCGCAAGCGCAGTCGGCACGCCGCTCGTGAGCGCCGAGCGAAAGGCGGCAAGCGTTTCGTTTTCATCCGCGGGCCGATAGACATGAAGCCCCGGCGTCGAGCGCAGCATCGCCAACTGCTCGACCGGCTCATGCGTCGGGCCGTCCTCGCCGACGCCGATGCTGTCGTGCGTCAGGATGAAGAGGATCGGAAGCTTCATGAGCGCGGCAAGCCGGATCATCGGTTTCATATAGTCGGAAAACACGAGAAAGGTGCTGACATACGGGAGTATGCCGCCATGCAGGCAGAGCCCGAGCGCGATCGCCGTCATGCCGAGCTCCCGCACGCCAAAGTGGACATTGCGCCCCTCCGGCGTCAGCGCGGAAAAATCGCCTTCCCCCATCAGCGCCGTTTTGTTTGACGGCGCGAGGTCGGCCGAACCGCCCATCAGGAAAGGCAGATCCTCTTTGATCGAGTTCAGGATGCTGCTTGAAATACCGCGCGTCGCTTCAGGCTTTTCCCTCACGACCTTGCGGTCGAGAAACGCTGTGACCGAGGGCGGTATCTCTCGCGCGAGATAGGATTCAAACAGCGCGCCCGCGTCGGGCTCGGCGCTTTTGTAGCTTTGCTTCAGCGCGTTCCAGGCCGCGCGCGCCGCTTCGCCCCGCGCCGCCTTTTCGCGGTAATGCGAGTAGATGTCCTGCGAAATCTTGAAGCTTTCGTCCGAAAACCAGTCAAGGCTCTTGCGCAGAATCCTCACATTTTCTTCGCCGAGCGGCTCGCCGTGCGCACTCGCCCTGTCCTGTTTTTCGGGCACGCCATAGCCGATATGCGTCTCGACGCGAATGAAGGAGGGCCGGTGCGTGTCCGATTTGGCTTCTATGATCGCCCTGCCGATGGCTTCCGTGTCCGTCCCGTCCGCGACTTCGAGCGTCTGAAAGCCGAACGCCTGCATCCGTTTCGCCACGTCCTCCGTGAACGCGAGGCTTGTCGGGCCCTCAATCGTGATTCCGTTGGAGTCGTACAAAATGATGAGTTTTGAAAGCCCGAGCGTCCCCGCAAGCGACAAGGCCTCGGACGAGGCGCCTTCCATGAGGCAGCCGTCGCCGCAGAGCGCGTAGGTATAATGGCCTACCAAAGGCAGGCCGGGGCGGTTGAACAGCTTTTCGAGATGCGCTTCGGCCATCGCCATGCCGACCGCCATGCCAAGGCCCGCGCCGAGCGGCCCCGTCGTCGCGTCGACGCCCGGCGTATGGCCGTACTCGGGATGCCCCGGCGTCAGCGAGCCGAGCTGCCGAAAATTTTTCAGCGCGTCCATGCCCATCTTCGGATAGCCGAAAAGATGGAGCACGGCATACAGCATAGCCGAGCCGTGGCCGGCAGAAAGCACAAAACGGTCGCGGTCAAACCACTCGGGGTCAGCAGGGTCGTGCTTCAAATGGTTCGCGTAAAGCTCGTAGATGATGGGCGCCGCGCCGAGCGGAAACCCCGGATGCCCGCTTTTCGCTTTCTCGACCTCATCTGCCGCAAGAACCCGGATTGCGTTTACGGGTGCGTTTTTCAGCATGGCCATGCTCCTTCCCTTCTTGGTTTTCTCAATAATAAATACCGTCAACGCGCAGCCGCTTTGACAATTTCAGCGAGATTTCCCCGCTCACTTCCCATTCCTTCAAGATGTATACGGCCTCGGAAGCCGTCTTTGCCGCCTTTTCCTCGCCGCCCTTTTCGCCCCATTTGTTCGTGACGCGGTTTGAAACGGCCGCAAGGACTGCGCCCATCCGGATTCCGTGCAGGCGCCCGACGACAAACTGCCCCGCAGCCTCCATCTCGATATTGATGACGCCGGCCGAGCGCAGGTCGGGTATGATGTCCGCCATGAACGAAGGCTCGTAGACGCCGCCCATTTTTTGGATCATGCCGCGCCCTTCCGTGAGCGGCCGCGCCTGGCCGATATAAAAAGAGGCGGTCGTGCAGCCGATGCCGACACCGTAGCGGTATCCGAGGTTTTCGCAAGCCTGCATGAGCGCCATCGTCACCACCGTGTCCGCAGCCGCCGGGTAAGCGGGCTCGATATAATTGTCGCTCGTCCCGTCATGCCGCACGCAGGCCGATGAAATCACAAGGTCGCCGAGGTCAAATTCCGGCTGGATCACCCCCGTCGTGCCGACGCGGATGCAGGTATGGACGCCAAGCGTCGAAAGCTCGTGGATCGCGATTTCGGAGCTCGCCGCGCCGATGCCCGTCGACGTCGTGCCAATGGGCACATTTTTGTAACGCCCCGTCACCGTCTTGTATTCGCGGTACGAGGCGACTTCTTTCACATCTTCCCACCCCTGCGCGATGACCGTCGTGCGCTCCGGCGCGCCCGGCAGGATCATATACTGCGGCACGTCGCCCTTCCCGAGCCGGAGATGGTAGACCTTGCCGGCCCCGTCGGTCGGCGCCGACGCCTTGTTTACATTTCTTGCCACTTCAATATCCCTCGTATTTTTCCAAACGAAACCCGTGCGGCAAAAGTTCCGCGAGCGTCCTGACGCTCAGGCTGCCCGCGCCCGCGCCCGCCACAATCCGCAAGCCCTCGCCAAACTCAAACAAAAACTGCCGGCATATCCCGCAGGGCCACGCGGGCGCATTCGTCCCGGGCGCCGCGACCGCCATGGACAGAAACGCGCGCTCCCCGTCCGCCACGGCTTTCAGCGCCGCAGCCCGCTCCGCGCAGATCGCCGCCCCATAGGAAGCGTTTTCGACATTGGCGCCCGTGTAGACCTTGCCGGAAGCCGTCAGCAAGGCCGCGCCGACAAGGTAGCCGGAATAAGGCGCATACGCGCCGCCGGCCGCTTCTTCCGCCAATTGATACAATTCCACATCCGTCATATGCCAAAGTATACCACAACCACCGCCACATCCGGGCAGAAATTTGTCCGTGAAGCCGCGTTCGGCCGGGGGGGGCACGGGGCTGCCACCAAGCGACGGATAGCGTTAAGGAAACGCTGATTAATTCGGATACAGATTTTTGCTGAAATACCGGTCGCCGCGATCCGGCAGGACTACGACGAGATTGCCTTTTGCGCCCGAGCGCTCCGCAAAGATTTTTGCGGCCGCCACCGCGGCGCCCGAGGACGAGCCCGCGAAAATCCCCTCTTTGCGCGCCAAGGCGCGAGCTGCGGGAAAGGCGTCGCCGTCCGTGATTTTCACAACCTCGTCAATCAGAGAAACGTCCATTGTGTCCGCGATGAACTCGCCGCCGATGCCCTCAATCTCGTAATCCGCGTGTTCGTTTCCGCCGCCGATGATGGAGCCGACCGGGTCGGCAAGCACGGCCACCAGGCCCGGGATGCGCTCTTTCAGATAGCGCGCCACGCCCGAAAACGTGCCGCCGCTGCCGGCGCCGGCGACGAAATAGTCGATCTTGCCGTCCAAATCCCGGTAAATCTCCGGCCCCGTCCCGAGGTAATGCGCCTCCGGGTTGGCTTGGTCTGTAAACTGTTCGAGCGTGATGGCGCCGGGGATGCTTTCCCTGATTTCCTCGGCCTTGGCGCGCGTTTCGACCATGCCGCCCGCGCGCGATGTATTGACGATCTCCGCGCCGAGCGCGCGCACAAGCGCCTGCTTCTCTGCGGAAAACTTGTCCGGGATCGTAAAGATGACGCGATACCCTTTCGGAAGCGCCGCGAACGCGATGCCGAGGCCCGTGTTGCCCGCCGTCGGCGCGACAATCGTGCCGCCCGGCTTCAACCTGCCGTCCCGCTCCGCTTTTTCGATCAGGCTTACGCCGATGCGGTCTTTGACGCTGCCCGACGGGTTGTAAAGCTCGAGCTTTGCGTAGGCGTTCAGCCCATCCGGAAAGCCGTAGTTTGCGAGTTTGACGAGCGGGGTGTTGCCGATAAGCTCCTGTGTTGAGTTGTACAATGCCATTTTGGTTTCTCCTTTATACCGCCGATTGGTTTCTATGAAGCCACGTTTGCCGCGTTCCTATGATGCTGCCTTTGCCGCGTCGATCGCCTGCGCGAGATCCGCGACAATGTCTTCCGCGTGCTCGATTCCGGCCGAGATGCGGATCAGACCATCCGCAATGCCTGCCTTTTCGCGCAGCTCTTTCGGGATAGACGCGTGCGTCATGCTCGCGGGGTGGCAAGCGAGCGATTCGACGCCGCCGAGGCTCTCCGCAAGCGCCACAAAGGACAGCGCCGCAAAAAACTTTTCATAGCGATACCCGTCCGCAAGCTCAAACGAAAGCATGCCGCCCCCGTTCGCCGCCTGGCGAAGCTGCAGCGCATGCCCCGGCGCGCCATCAAGCCCCGGATAGTGCACCCGCGCCACCGCCGGGTGTTCTTTCAAAAACAAGGCGGCCGCCAGCGCGTTTTCCGTATGCCTGTCCATGCGGACGGCCAAGGTTTTGATGCCGCGGATCAGCAGAAAAGAATCAAACGGCTGAAGTATCCCGCCCGTGGCGTTTTGCAGGAAAGCGATGCGCTCCGCAAGCGCGTCGTCCTTGACGGCGGCAAGCCCCGCAATCAGGTCGCTGTGCCCGCCGAGGTACTTCGTCGCGCTGTGCAGCGCCACGTCCGCGCCGAGATCGAGCGGTTTTTGCAAATACGGCGTCATGAACGTATTGTCCACGACCGACAGCGCGCCGTGCGCGCGCGCCGCCACGCAGACCGCCGCGATGTCCGTGATTTCAAGCAGCGGGTTCGTCGGGCTCTCAATCAAAATGGCCTTGACGCCGGGCGCCGCCAGCGCCGCCTCCACCTTGCCCAAATCCGTCGTGTCGACCCGCTCATAAGCAAAGCCGAAACGCGTGAAAACCTTGTCGAGCACGCGAAATGTGCCGCCGTAGACATTTTCTGAAATGACAATGCGGGCGCCGGTTTCAAAAAGCGACAGCACGGCCGTGATGGCCGCAAGCCCCGAAGCAAACGCAAAGCCGCGCGTCCCGTTTTCGAGCTCCGCAATCAGCGCCTCCAGCGCCGCCCGCGTCGGATTGCCCGTCCGCGAATATTCCCAGCCCTTGTTCTTGCCGAGAGCTTCCTGTTCATAGGTGGATGTCTGGTAGATCGGGGTGTTGACGGAGCCTGTAAACTCGTCCCCATAGATGCCGCCATGCACCACAGCCGATTCAAAATGCCTGTAACTGCCCAATTCTTGCCTCCCTTCGCCTTCTGCCGTACGAGCCCGGCTATATCTGCGGCCGACCCGCTAAAAACGATCTGCATAAAGCCGCGTTGCCTCTACCATGGCAATCGCGTTCAGCAGGTTTCCGTTGGGCGGAAATTCGCAGCCTGTGGCAAGGACATGCCCTGCGTCAAACTTGCGGAACAGATCGAGTTGGTTCCAGCTGTCCTGCAGCACTTCACCATAGGTGAAGTCATGCCCGGTATTTGCGGGGTCCGATACGCCGAGGGTGATCACCTTTTGCCCCCATTTTTGCGCATGCTCCTCCCATGTCTTGCACCCGTACGCGGGATTTGCGACGGAGAACGCCCCGGCGCCCGACCACTTGATGACCTCATCAAAATACACGCCGCTGCCGCAGTTGTGTATTGTGACGCCCGCGCCGGCCCCATGTACGATATCAGTCAGGCGTTTCAGGAACGGCCCCTCGAATTTCTCCCACGTTTCCGCCCGAAGCGAGCTCGCCGAGGAAAACAGCGGATCGAATGTAACGCCGAGTGCGCCTTCTTCCAGCTGCGCCTTGACGTCCAGCGCGAGCACATCCGTGATCAGATCTACCGCCTCAAGCACTTCGTCGGGATGCTTGATGAGGTCGGCAAACAGATTGCGGTGCCCGCGGATCTGGGACAGCACGCCGAGCGGGCCGTACACAAACCCGCCGACCGGCACCTCATCGCCGCGGTCTTTTACCAAGGACGAAACGATCTTGATGCGGCCGCCCATGCGTTTTGATTCGCGTGGGTCAAACCGCTTCAGCTTCTTGTAATCATCAACCGTGCCTACATATTGATTGTTGAAATTTGGGTACGCAGTGCTTTCGGGGGGATAGACAATCTCCTGCCCGAAGTCTGCTGCCTCCACTGAAAGATCCTGCGACGCGCCGAGGCTGTCAAACCCAATCAGATCCTGCGCGGCCAAAAAACTCGCGGCTGCCGCTTCCCAGTTTGTCGACCACTCGTCGTAGCTGATGCCGATCGCCCTGCGCGAGACGCCCCCTATCATTGGCAGCGCCGGTGGGCGGTCTACTTCTTTTCGCTCGAGCGCAAGCGACAGGCGCTCCCGCGAAGTCAGCTTGTCCTTCCTGTCCGAAAATTTGATTCTTGGCATGATGTTGCCTCCCTTCTTCTACGCGGACGCTTTTGCCGCTGCTTCCTTTTTCGCCACGAGCCGCTTGGCGAGCTCGACGGCGCTGCTCGCGTTTGCCGAATAGCCATCCGCCCCAATCCTGTCCGCATAACGCTGTGAGATAGGGCTGCCGCCGACAATGACCTGGAAATCATCGCGTACGTTTCTTTCGTTCAATAGGCGGATCACCCGTTCGATACCCTTCATCGTGGTGGTCATCAGTGTCGAAATAGCGATGACTTCCGCCTGCTCCTCAATTGCGATTCGCACGAAATCCTCCGCAGGGACATCCCGTCCGAGATCAATGACTTCAAATTCGGCCGTTTCCAGCATAATCTTCACGAGGTTTTTCCCGATATCATGCGTATCGCCGCTGATGACGCCGATGACAACCTTGCTTCGCGCCTGCCCGTCCGTCCGCTTGATATGCGGTTTCAGCACATCCAGCCCCGCATACAGCGCGTCCGAACTGA
>JAITMX010000197.1 GCA_031290775.1 Eubacteriales Family XIII. Incertae Sedis bacterium | reverse complement strand
CCTGGCAGACGTCCTACCATCAATTTGCTTTGCAAATTGGGTTGCCTTTTTTCCCCGCGCTTCAGCGCGGATGGAAAAACGGACAGCAGCGGTAGGACTGTCACGCACTAAAGCGCTGTCGTCCTCGAATGCAACCTTCCATCGATTTGCTTGCGCAAATCGGGATAGGTTGCGAACCCGCTAAAGCGGGTGGAAAAAAGGCAACCTGGATTCCGGCCCGGGGCCGGAATGGCGCCTGATCGCCAAAAGCCCGTCGTCATTGCGAGCGAAGCGAAGCAATCCATCGTGGCGCCGGGGGATTGCCGCGTCGCCGGATTGCTTCGCTTCGCTCGCAATGACAGCTGGCGCCGGTGGATTGCCGCGCTTCGCTGGATTGCTTCGCTTCGCTCGCAATGACAGCTGGCGCCTGTGGATTGCCGCGTGTCGCTGGATTGCTTCGCTTCGCTCGCAATGACGGGCTTTTGACAGGCTTCTGGCGCACAGCAAAACACAGCGTACAAATGTGCCATACACTGCGTTTGCGTTGCCATATTCACTTTGTGTTTCGGGCGCGCGCCCTTCCGCGCAAACCCCCGCGCCCCTGCACCCCGCAGCGATGCAGAAGCGGCAAGGAAATATCTACCTGATTTGGTAAATCCCCCCCCCCGTCGCCATCCCGGCGCAGCGGGCGTCCCTATGGGCTGTCATCGTCATATCCATCCTATCCTCATTTTTTCAAATATAATTGACAAAGGTAATATACCACAAACACGGCATTTGAAACAAAATATGTTACAATACATTTATGGAACTTAGCCGTGAGAAAAAACTGAATCTGATGAAAAACCTCAACTGGGACGTTTTGGATTCCCCTGCGGATATGCTTGCCGTTGTGGAAGGCCACATTGAATCATCCGGCTCTTTCGATCAAAAAAAACTCTTTGTGCGCTGCTTGGAACGCCTCCCATGGCATTATGTGGTTGCCCTGTGGGGTACGGATACCATCAAGGGTCTGTATACGCCCGAAGTGCGTAGGCGCATTTGGCCGGCCGAAAGGAGGGATACCTTTGATTTCGCTTTTGGAATACTACGAGGAGAGCCTGTATCCTTTACAGGATGGAGTGCTGAATACATTAAACAAATGCAACGTGCATTTTTATCTGACCGGTGGAACCGCCCTGAGCAGGGCGTATTACCATCACCGCTACTCGGACGATCTTGATTTTTTCACCAACAATGACGACAGCTACGCCGAGCAGGTGGCGTTGGTCTGTGCCAAATTGAGGGATGGCGGCTTCCTTCTGGACGACGAAGTCATCCGCAGCCCTACGTTCACATCCTTCAAAGTCAGGCGCCAAAAATCAGATGTGGCGTTAAAGCTCGATTTTGTCAACGATATAGCCACCCATTTCGGCGAGATACAAAGCATGGGGCTATATGGCCGCGTGGATCCAATCCGCAATATTCTTTCCAACAAGCTTGGCGCCCTTTTCCGCTTTGCCGCCAAGGATGTCGCCGACATCCGGGAAATCGCGCTCCACGAATCCTTCAACTGGTCTGATATGGTGAGCGAAGCAAGGGAAAAAGACGCCGGTGTTGAACTCACCTATCTTGGCGAAATCTTGGGTGGCATCCCGGAAGCCGAATTTGGGCGCATTGCCTGGCGCGCCCCCGCCCCCGCTTGGGAGGCGTTCAAAGCCGATTTGCTCCGCATCGTCAGCGATATGATGAACTGCGGCGAGAACAGCCTAAGGCAGCGCTGATTCATTCGAGGCACACGCCTTTGCTGCGCATATTGCCGCATCCGCCGCATCCCCGCCCTACAAATCCGACAAATGCTCGGGCAGCGCCGTCTCCATATCGCAGCCGTGGTGCGTGTCTTCCTCGTCCGCGTCCGGATCGAAACCCTCAAGCCCCTTGTAGGTCTTGCCGCGTTTTTTTGCGTAATCATAAATCGCGCTCTTGATGGCATGGTCGGCGAGCACCGAGCAGTGTATCTTGATGGCCGGCAGGCCGCCGAGCGCGTCAAGCACCTGCTTGTTTGTGACCGTCAGCGCGTCCTCTATCGTCTTGCCGATGACCATGTCCGTCGCGATCGACGAGGACGCGATGGCAGAACCGCAGCCAAAGGTTTTGAATTTTGCGTCGGTGATGACGTCGTTTTCGTCGACGCGGATCATAATCTTCATCATGTCGCCGCAGACAGGGCTGCCGTAGACGCCCTCGCCGTCGGGGTTTTCCATGTCGCCCACATTGTGCGGGTTTGAAAAATGCTCGATCACCGTTTCGTTATACATTGACATCTTGCCGTGTTCCTTTCGTTTTGCCATCCTGCGCGCGCCCAAAGGCCGCCGCTAAAACCCGCTGTCGCGCGAGAGCGAAGAGATGCCCCTGAGTTTTGAAACCGCCGTTTTAAGCGCTTCCACCGTATAATCTATGTCCTCTTTTGTCGTGAAATCGCCCACTGTAAAACGGATTGAGCCGTGTATCTCCTCCACCGGCACGCCGATCGCGTCAAGCACGTGCGAAGGCGTGAGCGAGGCCGACGAACACGCGCTGCCCGTCGAAACCGCAATGCCGGCCATATCGAGCAAAAGCAGGATCGCTTCGCCCTCGATATACTTGAACGTGACGTTCAGATTGCCGGGCAGCCGCGATTCAAGGCTGCCGTTGACGCGGATATCGGAAATCTCCGCCCGTATCTTTTCGAGAAGATAATCCCGCAGCCCGCGCAGGCCTGCGATATGCTTTTCGAGGTTTTGCCCCGAGAGCTCCGCCGCCTTGCCAAAACCCACGATGCCCGTGAGGTTTTCCGTGCCGGCGCGCTTGCCGGATTCTTGGGCGCCGCCCTGCATATACGCAGGGAGATTGACGCCCTTTCGGACATAGAGCGCGCCGACCCCCTTAGGCCCGTAGATTTTGTGGCCCGACATGCTCAGCATATCGACGCCGAGTCCATTGACGTCGATCGGCACATTGCCGAGCGCCTGCACCGCGTCCGTATGGAACAAAACGCCGTGCGCCCGCGCGATCCGGCAAAGCTCCGCGATAGGCTGGATCGTCCCGATTTCATTGTTCGCAAACATGATGCTGACGACCGTCGTGTCGTCCCGGATCGCCTTTTCCAGATCGTCCGGCCGCACAAAACCCTGTGCGTCCACAGGCAGATAGGTGACGTCAAAGCCCTCTTTTTCGAGATGGTCGCCGCTGTGAAGCAGCGCGTGGTGTTCGATCGCGCTCGTGATGACGTGCTTGCCCTTGCCGCGCTTCCACATGGCCGCGCCGATGACCGCCCAATTGTCGGCCTCGGTGCCCGAGCTCGTAAAAAATATCTCGGACGGCTGCGCCCCGATGAGGCCCGCAACCTGGTCGCGCGCCGTCCGGATCGCGTCTTTTGATTTCTGCCCGACCGTGTAAAGGCTCGAAGGATTTCCGAAATTTTCCGTAAAATACGGAAGCATCGCGTCGAGGACCTCGCGCTTCACCGGCGTCGTCGCCGAATAATCCAAATATACCTGCCTGTTTTCTTCCATTTTGCCCACGCTTACGCTTTCCGTTCGGAGCAGCCCGCCTTGCCGCCATCCACATCCGTAGAGGCAATCTCGATCTGCTCAAGCTGGGCCCGAAACGCGGAGCGGAATTTCCCAAGGTACTCTTTCCGCAATGCCGCCTGCTCCGCCCTTTCGCTTTCGTCGAGCGCCCGCTCCTTTGAAGCGCGCGCAAGTTCGTTGATGCGATTCATCTTGTCATTTTCAAGCATTCTGCCCGCCTCACATTTTCCACTTATACATTATACAAACAAAGCCCGCGCTGTTCAAGCCCAAATTGGACAAAAAACGTCATGTTTATGAGTTGGGTGTGAACAGTATGGAAGTTCTTAGCGAAAAATAGGTTTGCGCGCGCGTGTCATGGGGGCGTGCCATCCCCGCCGCGCAGAGCTTCGAGCTTTGCCATCCATTCGCGCACGCGCGCCTCGCGCCCCTGATCCGTCGGCCGGTAGTAGGCATGGCCCGCGAGATTGTCGGGCAGGCACTGCATATCCGTGATTTTGTCCGCAGTGTTGTGCGCGTACTGGTAGCCGCTGCCGTAGCCGAGGTCTTTCATCAGGCGCGTCGGCGCGTTGCGGATGACGAGCGGCACAGGCTCCGCCATCGTTTCCTGCGCGTCCCGCGCCGCCGCGCCGTAGGCCGTGTAGAGCGCGTTCGACTTGGGCGCGAGCGCGCAGTATACGACGGCGTGCGTCAGATGGACGCTGCATTCCGGCATCCCGATGAAGTGGCAGGCCTGATAGGCCGCGACCGCGGTCTTCAGCGCCTCGCTGTCGGCCATGCCAATGTCCTCGCTCGCAAAGCGCACGACGCGACGCGCGACATAGAGCGGGTCCTCTCCGCCTTCGAGCATGCGGGCGAGCCAATAAACGGCAGCCTGCGCGTCCGAATTGCGCATCGACTTGTGCAGCGCGGAGATGATGTTGTAATGCTCCTCGCCGCCCTTGTCGTACAGCAAAAATTTGCGGCTGATAAACTGCCCGATGACCTCGTCGTCTATGACGGTCCCGGCCGCGTTTGTCGCGATCATTTCAAGCGTGTTCAGCGCGCCGCGCGCGTCCCCGTTCGCAAAGCCCGCGATCATCCCGAGATACCGATCCTCGATCTCAAGCCGCTGGCCCGCGGCGGCGTTTTCGTTCAGATAAGCAACAGCGTGTTTCAGCAAAGCCTCGATCTCTTCCTGCGCCAGCGCGTAGAGCACAAAGACGCGGCAGCGCGACAAGAGCGCCGAGTTGATTTCAAACGAGGGGTTTTCCGTCGTGGCGCCGATGAGGATGATGCTGCCCTTCTCGACAAAAGGCAGGAAAGCGTCCTGCTGCGCCTTGTTGAAGCGATGGATTTCATCCACAAAAAGGATGGTCTTTTGGCCGAGGAAGCGGTTGCTTTCCGCCTTTTCCATAACGCCGCGGATCTCCTTGATCCCGCTCGTCACCGCCGAAAAGTCGATAAACTGCGCGTTTGTGTACTTTGCGATGATGCGCGCGAGCGTCGTCTTGCCGACCCCGGGCGGCCCCCAAAAGACCATCGACGGGATGCGGTCGCCCTCAATGAGCTGCCGCAGCGCCTTGCCCGGCCCAAGCAAATGCTGCTGCCCAAAGTAGCCCTCGAGCGTGTCGGGCCTGACGCGGGCGGCAAGCGGCGCGTACGCCATATCCTGAAATAGGCTCTGCTGATCCATGCGTTCATCCAAACGGCGTCCTCACCGTTCCCCTGCGTCCTTTCCTGCATGATATAACGAAAATATATAGAGCGCGCTTTGCCCGTACAGCCCGGTTTCATCATCGTCAAGCGCTGCCGCGATATCCGAATTGTAGAAATCATCCATCGCCTTTGCCTCATCGATTTGATATTCTTTCGCGATTTGCCGAATGATTTCGGGAATCAATGTCGACTTGATCAACGCGTGGCTCATACCGATACGTCCTCATGGCCGGCAAACCTCAAATACGCCAAAGCGTCCCGCGTATTGAAGCATATCTGATTGTTTATTTGTTCAAACCGCAAACGCACCAATGCGTCTTCCCGCCGCATGATTCCCTGTATCACGTAAGAAACCGTCTCGCCCACGTTATCGTTTGCAATCTTTCCCGTCACCAAATCATATCCATGCGCAAAAGCGCTGTCGCTTCGGCAGGCGCATACCATATCAAGCCATTCCGCAGTCGGCTCGGGAAAATGGCGGCAACAAAGGACATCATAACAGCGGTCGTCAAATTCGTAGACAGAGAGGATCGCAGCCGCTGCCCGCTGCTGCCTGCGCTCTATTCGCGCTTTTCGGTTCGCCCAGCGGATTGCTTGCTCGCGAATGTCCGTCGTATAGAAACCAATGCCAAAATCCCGGCCATATTCAGCGGGCAGAATTTGCGGTTTTTCAATGATTGCCGTAGACCCGTGATAGATTTCAATCATATCGCCCTCTGTCCGAGGCATTCGTCAAACATCCCCATCAGGTATTCCCATGACATTCCGTGCAAATCTTCATAATCGGCATCGAGCATCTCCAGCACCCCGTTTTCCTTGAAAACGCGATACGCCTCCGCGCTGCCCACACCCGCATGCTCGGCATAATACTCAATGCAAAAGGATTTGAACGATAATCTGCTCACAACGGCCACGCACCTTTCTATACCGTTATTATATATCATTATCTCACTGTCGCCTATCCTTGCGAAAGCGCGAGCAGACGGATGAGCAGCAGCGCTGTGATATGCGCGGGATAGAAAATGTAAAAACCCCATTTCGCGAACCCCCCGGGGCGCGCCTCGGCCGCGCCGCCGGGAAGCCAGAGCCGGTGCCGCGCAATCAATATCAAAGGGAGCAGTTGGCAGAGCTGGACAAAAATGTAGCCGAGCATGGGCGGATTCTGAAATGCCGCCAGCGCCTCAAGCAGCCCGGCATCGCCTGCGGACACGTTTGAATAGACATAGGCCATCATCACGGCAGCCATGCCGAGCACCGTGCCGCGCCGGCCCCCGTGCGCCCGCGCCAAATCGCAGACAAGGATCATCGCAATGCCGTAAAGCCCGTAATCGCACCAGTACCCGGCAAGCAGGCAAAGCACGACGCAGGCCGCTTTCAGCGGCATATTTTTCACTTCGCGCAGCGCGCGCAGGAGCAGCAGGCCCACCAGCATCGTAAAGATGACATCCAAATGCAGGAAGTTTTGCGCATTCGGCGGCGCGCCCCTAAAATACCAGACGTAAGGCAGATACGTGATGGACGCAAAGACGAGGAGGCGCAGCGTATAGCGGTTTGCGTCCCGCGTGCGGCCATAGCCGACCACGAGGAGATAAAAGAAAATCGGCGCCGTGAGCCGGCCGAAAGCGTGCATAAAAACCCATGGGGCCGCATAATAATCCGCTTGCCAAGCCTCTGCCAGATATGGGATGTGGTCGCAAGCCATCGCGATGACAGCCCATATCTTCAGCGCGTTCGTCGAAAGGCCGTGCGCCCTGCCCTGCGCCAATTCCGCCGTGTTCCCTCCGCTATCCACTCCGCCTACCACTCCGTGCCCGACAGCATGGCCGTCAAAGGCCGCCCATCCGCGCCGAGGATCGCCGTCCGCGTGACGATCGGCGAAAGCGCCTCCGGGTCAAGCCCCGCCGCCCCGCAAAACGCGCCGAAAAATACGAGCGGGTTGAGCGTCTGCCCCGGCGCCGCCGCAAGCGTCGTTTCCGCAAGCATACGCCCGCGAATATCCTTTACGATGCGGCAGCCGATCATCTCCGGGCGAATCTCCTTTTCGCTTTTCGCGCCCGTTTTCTTGTCTTTTTTCATCACGCGGACGCTGCCTTGCGCAAAAAACGAAGCGAGCAGCGCCGGTGCGTCCGCGACGCCCTCGCACATAAACTCATACGCCGACGCTGCGGCATAGGATGCGAGCGATTTTGGGATATCGCCCGGTTTTTCAAAACAGGCCGTGACGCGCATGCCCTCGGGCAGCCTCGCGTTCACAGCCATCATCACGCCGTCAAGGCCCTCCGCCCCCGCGTCCGTCTCAAACTCCAGCAGCTCGCAGGTCGAATGCAGGCCGAGCGGCAGCGGCAGCGCAAAACTCATCTTGGGGTGCGGGTTGAACCCGTGCGAGTATGCCGGCCTTTGCCCCGACATCCGAAGCGCGCGCAGAAAGAGCCGCGCAAGGTCGAGGTGCGAGATATAGACGAGGTTGCCGGTTTTCGTAAATTCAAAGACAAGTTTCATTTTTTACCAACCTGCGGTCGGTATGCGACCGCGCAAATTTCGCCATGAATCATTCTAAAACACATATTATTCACACTTCGGCTCCGCCGGCAGCGCCATCGTCGTACGCTTTCCCCGGCCCGATGAGCGACCACGGCAGCGGCAGCGCCCCGTCTGCATACAGATCGGCGGCCGGCAGCCCCGCGCCCTCAAAAGCCGCAAGCCAGTTCTCATAGCTGAAATGCTCGCGCCAGCTGTCAAAGCCCGCGCCCTGCTGTGCCGCGCGCAGCACCGCCCCGGCGCAGCGCCGGTCGCCCTTCGCGAGCAGCATCTCGATACGGCTCATGCGCGTGTCGTGATATTTGAACCCTACGCCCTTGACCTTGCGCACGGCGTCTTTCAGATAATAAATCTTGGCAAGCAGCTCTTCCTCGCCATCGCCGCAGGCGCGTTCAAACGGCGTCCCCGGCTTGGGCGCAAAATTGGAAACGCTGACGGAGAGATGGAAGCGGTATGCCCCGCCGCGCGCCGCGCAGATTTCCTTTGCGCGCCGCACCGCCTTGCCCGCGAGCTCCGCAATCCCGTCAAGGTCCTCGTAGGTCTCGCTCGGCAGCCCGATCATGAAATACAGCTTGTATTTTGCAAAACCGAGCGGCAGGCAGATATCAAGCGTCCGCAGCAGGTCGTCCTCCGTGATCTGTTTGCCGATAAAATCGCGCAGGCGCTGCGTGCCCGCCTCGGGCGCAAAGGTCAGGCCCGTGCGTTTGTATTCCGCGATTTTTTTCAGCGTGTCCCCTTTCAGCGAATCAAGGCGCAGCGACGGCAGCGACAAGGCGGCGTCCGCCCGCGAAAGCTCGTCCATCAAATCCGACACGAGCGCCTCTATCCCCGGATAGTCGCCCGTCGAAAGCGAGAGCAGCGAAGCCTCGTCCGAGCCCGTATTCGCAAGGCCGGCAAAGACCAATTCCTTGACGCGCCCGGGCGAGCGCTTGCGTACGCCCGCGCAGGCATAGCTCGCTTGGCAAAAACGGCACTTGCGGTAACAGCCGCGCATGATTTCCACGGCGACCCTGTCGTGGACGCTTTCGATATGGGAGACGAGCGGCCGCTCCGGAAAGAAAGCCGCATCAAGGTCAGCGACCACGGCGCGCCCGACACGGTCCGGCAGCTCCGGATACCGCTTCTCGTAGCGCGAGAACACAGGAAAGGCGCCCGTGCCGGATTCGGGCGCCGTCTCGTACACCGGCTCGTAAAACGCCGGCGCGTAGACGCCCGGAATCTTCGACGCGGCCAGCAGAAAACCGTCCCGCCCGTCCCGGCGCCCGCCCTGCTTCCATGCAAGATACGCGTCCGCGAGCGCGGGCAGCGCCTCCTCGCCGTCCCCGACGCAGACGAGGTCAAAAAACGGCGCCACCGGCTCCGCGTTCGCGCAGCACGGCCCGCCCGCGACGACAAAGGGGTCGCCGTCCCCGCGCCCCGCCGCAAATACCGGTATGCCGGACTGCCCGAGCATCCGCACGGCATTCGTATAGCAAAGCTCGTATTGCAGCGTAAAACCCACGATGTCAAAACCGCGCACAGGCATGCGGTTTTCAAGCGAAAACAGCGGCAGCCCGCCTTCCGCAAGCAGCCGCGCCATATCTTCGGCCGGCGCAAACGCGCGCTCGCAAAGCGTGTCCTCCCGCGCGTTCAGCAGCCCGTACAGGATTTGCATGCCCGTATACGACATCCCGATTTCGTACAAATCCGGGAAAGCAAAACAAAAATGCAGCGGCGTCCCGTTCCACTCCTTGCGGATGCTGTTTATTTCGCCGCCGATATAGCGGCCCGGCCGCTCGGCCTTCATAAACAGCGGCTCTGCGTCCACACGGCCGCCCGTCACGATTTCCCGCAATGCCCGCCCCGTCGCGGCCTCGATTTGCGCGATGAGCGACAGCGCCCTTTCCATGTTTTCGTGTACGCGCGCCGCGACCTCCGGCACGCCTTCGTAGCGCTTCAGCAGGTCTTCCATACGCGCCTCGTAGCCGACAAACCTATCCTCTTTGACGACCCGGTCCGCGAGCGAGACGACCGCCGCCGAGTCGATGCCGTCAAGGCCCACAGGAAAGTTGAGTTTCATATGGCGCTCCACGATGTCGGCGGCGGCGAGCCGGGTTTCTTCCGGCATCGCCAAATCCATCTCGCGGAGCAGCGCCGCCCCTGCGGTGTCGTGATCCTTTCCCGCGCGCGCGATATCGTGCAGATAGCCCGCCGTGCGCACAGCGACCGCGTCGAGCCCTGCCGCGCCCGCCTCCGAAAGCGCCGCGCAGATACCCACCGCCGCGTCGCCGACCGCCATGCAATGCCGTTTTACGTGTTCGGGCGCCCCATGCGCCTCGAGGATTTTCAGATAATCCTCACGCTTCAAAGCAGGCCTCACTCGTCGTCATACCATTCCATATCAAAATCCTTGATGCGGATCGTATCGCCGTCCCCGAGGCCGCGCTCCTTGAGCATACGGATAATCCCGCCGGAAACCAAAAACTTGTTCAGGTAGCCGAGCGAGCCGGCGTCGTTGAAATTGGTCGAGTCGAAAATCTTGTAAAGATGCTTGCCCGAGAGCGCAAAGGCCCCGTCCTCGTCCTGCGAAATTTGGATTTCACGATAATCAGGATCGTCCTCGACGCGGCTCACGCGCATCCATTTTGACTGGTCGCCCCAGGCCGGCGCGCCCGCGGCCGTCCCCTCGCGCTCTATCTCGGCGAGGCGCCCCGCCGCCGCGTTCATCAGCTCGCGTACGCCGCTTCCAGCCGCCGCGCTGATTTTGAAATACTCAATCCCTTCCCTGTCAAGATAGCCCGTGAGCTCCGCAAGCGCTTCCGCGGCCCCCGCCGCACCCTCCACGATGTCCGTCTTGTTCAGTGCCGCGATCTGCGGTTTTTTCATGAGCAGCGGCGAGTATGCCTCCATCTCGCCCTGAATCGTGTTGAAATCGCCCAGCGGCCTGCGCCCTTCCGAGCCCGACGCGTCGACGACATGGATGAGCATCTTTGTGCGCTCGATGTGTTTCAGGAAGTCATGCCCGAGCCCCGCGCCTGCGGCCGCGCCCTCGATGAGCCCGGGGATGTCCGCGAGCACAAAGGACGTGTTTGACAGCTCCACCACGCCGAGATTGGGCGAAATCGTCGTGAAATGATAGTTTGCGATCTTGGGGTTTGCGCCTGTCGAGGCCGAAAGCAGTGTTGATTTTCCGACGTTTGGCAGCCCGATAATGCCGATGTCGGCGATGAGTTTGAGTTCGATGAGCACCGTGCGCTCCTGCCCCTGCGTGCCCGCCTCCGCAAAATTGGGCGCCTGCCGCACGGAATTTTTGAAATTGCTGTTGCCGCGGCCGCCCTTGCCGCCGAGCGCCGCGACAAAACGCATCCCGTCCTCCGAAAGGTCTGCCATAAAAGAGTCCGTCGCCTCGTCGATGAGCACGCTGCCGACCGGGACTTTGATGACGAGGTCCTCGCCGCCCTTTCCGAATTTGTTTGACCCCATGCCGTCCTGGCCCGGCTGCGCCTTGTATTTTTTCATATACCGGAGATCCATGAGCGTGCGCAGCCCCTGCGCCGCTTCAAACACAACGCTGCCGCCCTTGCCGCCGTTGCCGCCGTTGGGCCCGCCGTTGGGCACAAAAGGCTCCCTGCGAAAAGAGACGGCGCCGTCGCCGCCCTTGCCCGATTTGATTACGATGGTTGCCTTGTCTACAAACATACCCCAAGTATACCATATCCGCCATATGCCCCGGTTCCCGTGCTTCCGCCCCCCTACCAGGCGTTTCTTTTGCGGAAGCTCTCGATATAGGCGAATATCCTTTTCCGCTTGAAAAAAGCGAGCGCGATGACGGCGCCTACGATGGCGGCAATGGCGCCTACGCCGATATAGTTGCCCTCGCGCAGGAAGCCCGCAAACAGCAGGGTCGCGAGCATCGCGGGGCTGCGCGCGGCGGTGGCGGTCAGCACGAACGGCAGCGCGCGCAGCTTTGTGAGGCCGGCCGCGTATGTGAAGACATCCTTGGGGATGCCGGGGATCAGGAAGACGAGGATGATGACGATATAGGCCCTGCTCGTTTCCATCATTTCGACAAACTTGTTTACGTTTTTCTCTTTGACAATCATGACGACGAAATCCTTGCCGAGATGCCGCGAAAAATTGAAAGCGATGAAAGCGCCGGCTGCCGTGCCGCCGAGCGAGAGCGCGAAAGCGAGCGGGACGCCAAAGATGAAGCCGCCCGCAAACTGGATGATCGACGCCGGCAGAACGCCGAGGATGACCTGCACGACCTGTATGGCGAAGAAAATGATCGCGCCTTGGTCTTCGTGGGCCGCGAGAAAGCCGCTGAGAGCCTCGCGGTTTGTAAGAATCGTGCCAAATTCGGGATATTTGAAAATCACGAGCAGCGGCATTCCGGCAATAATCGCGACAAAGACGGCGATTTTTATGTATTTGATGTTTTTCATGGCGCGTTTACAAGGTGGCAAAGCCCGCGGCGGACAGCCGCTGCACGGCGCTCATCACGCCGAGTTTGGCGTGTTCGTAGGTGAGCCCGCCCTGAAAGTAGACGTTGTACGGCGGGCGCATGGGGCCGTCCGCGGAAAGCTCGATGGACGAGCCTGTCACGAAAGCGCCGGAAGCCATGACGACCGGGTCCGCGTATCCGGGCATGGCCCAAGGCTCGGGCCGCACGAAAGCGTCGACGGGCGAGACGGCCTGTATCGCTTCGCAAAAGCAGATTAAGGCTTCGGGGCTGCCGAGGCGGATCGTCTCGACGATGTCGCTGCGCGCGTCTTTCGCGCCCGGAAAGACCGGAAACCCGAGCCTTTCAAAGACCTCGCCGCAGAGGATCGCGCCCTTCAGCGCGTCCGAGACGGTGCGCGGCGCGAGGAAAAGCCCTTGCAGCGTCGTGCGCGTCTGGCCAAACGTGAGGCCGCATTCGCCGCCGATGCCGGGGCAGGTGAGCCGCCACGCGGCCTTTTCGACGAGATCTTTGCGGCCCGCGACATAGCCGCCGGACAGCGCGAGGCCGCCGCCGGGGTTTTTGATGAGCGAGCCCGCCATCACGTCTACGCCGGCGTCTGTCGGCTCCATCGTTTCGAGAAATTCGCCGTAGCAATTGTCCGCCATGAGGATGATATCGGGCCTCCTCGCCTTCACAAAACGCGCCCACTCGGAGGTTTTCGCAATCGTAATGGCCGGGCGCTCGCTGTATCCCGTCGCGCGCTGCAGCGCGGCCATGCGGACGGCGGGGTCTTCCAGCGCCTCGGCAAGCGCCGCGTAGTCGATCCCGCCCGCAGGCGTCAGCTCGACCTGCCCATAAGAGACGCCGTATTCGGCAAGCGCGCCCTGCCCCGCCCCTTCCCCCGCAAGCCCGATTGCGGGGCGCAGCGAGTCGTAGGGCGCGCCGGTGCAGTACAGGAGCTTGTCGCCGGGGCGCAAAACGCCCGCGAACACGAGCGAGAGCGCGTGCGTGCCGTTGACGATCTGCGTGCGCACGAGCGCCGCCTCCGCGCCGAACACCTGCGCAAAGATGCGCTCCGTGACCTCGCGGCCCGCGTCGCCATAGCCGTAGCCCGTCGCGAATCCGAAATGCGTGTCGGACAGGCGGTTTTCCGCAAAGGCTTCGAGGACTTTGCACTGGTTTGCCTCGCGGGTCGGCGCAAGCGCCTCAAAAGCCTCTCTGAGCGAGGCCTCGGCATCTGCGACAAAAGCCGAGGCCTCGCTTGTTATTCCAAAAAAATCAGACTTCATCCCACTCAAGCTCCTTGACCAATTCGCGTTTTGCGCCCTTCCGGTGCGCCGCGTAGAGCTGCGTCGTCGTGATGTTGTCGTGGTTGAGCAGCTCCTGCACGTCGAAAATCGAGTGGCCGCGCTCGATGAGGCTCGTCGCGGTCGTCGCGCGCAGTTTGTGCGGGCTGTAGCCTTCGTCCCTGCCTGTGCCAAGCGCGATGCTCGTGTACTTTTTCACGAGCTGGCGGATTTGCCGCTCGGTCATGCGCCCGCCCTGCAGCGACAGAAACAGCGCATCCGCGTCCGGATCGCCCGGGGCGGCGGCAGCGGGCGCGGGCCGCTCGCCGTCCACGTAAGCCTTGAGGGCTTTGGAAACGGTGTCCGAGATCGGCATGATGGCTTCCTTGCCGCGTTTGCGGAAGATTTTGAACTCCCCGCGGCCAAAATTGAAGGAGCTGACGTTGAGCTGCTGGAGCTCGGAAAGGCGCAGGCCGTAAGTCAGGAACAGCAGCAGCATCGCGCGGTCGCGCAGTTTCGTCTTGGCCCAGTATTGTTTTTCCTTCTTCGTGAGGCCCTCGGCGCTCGCGACGGCATCGAGCATGAGCATAATCTCGTTTTCCTCAAGGTGCTTGATCTCCTTGTCGCCCGCCTTTGGGAGCCGGATCGGGTCAAAGCCGTCCGTGATGTTTTTCTCGATCATCTCGTCTCTGTACAGATACTTGAAGAGGACCGAAATGGAGCTGCGTTTGCGCGCGAGGCTCTTGTTGTCGTTGTGGTAAACGTAGACGCCGCCGCCCTGCCGCACCTTGTATTTGCGCAAATAATCGAGATAAATGTTGATATCGACCGCTTTGATCCCGGCAAATTCGGCCTGTTTGATATCGCGGATGTTTTCCGCGCGCGTCAGATCGGTCTCATGGATCAAATAATCCAAGAAAAAACGGATGTCGCGCAGATACGCAAGGCGGGACAGCGGCAGCAAATTGCCCTTCAGATAGCGGAAAAAGCCGAGCAGAAAGGACGGCAGCCCCGCCTCGATTTCCGCGCACTTTTCCTCCGTCATCACCTCTTTCAAAACGATGTTGTCGGGCTTGCCGCTCTTGTTGTGGATATGTATCCCTTGAGTATCCATTTTCGGCTTTTTATACGCGGTTTGGGCGCAAAATATGTGTCACGGCCGGCGGCGCAGCATTTTCGGGGCGGCAATCAGGGCGGCGGCGGCCATTATCGCCAGCATCGCCCAAAGCAGCGGCCGCGAGGGATCCCCTGTCGCCGGGGACGTACCGCCTGCGCCGGGCGTTTCTGTACCGGGTTCCCCCGCGCCGGGGTCGGGCGCAACCACTTTGAACACGCCCGCAAGCCGCCAGCCCGCAAAGAACGGGTAGCTCCCGTCTGTACCCTCATAAATTTCGTAGTTGCCATAGACGCCTGCCTTGGCGTAGATCGGATAGTATCCCGCCGGGTCCCCTGTGAGATAGGTCGTGCGCAGCGGCACCGACGCGGCGTCAAATTCCGTGCGCAGCGGGCCTTCAAAGGCAAATCCGTCCCCGACGGGGCTGCCGTCCTGTTTCTTGCCGTCGTACCCCATCGCCAGCGCGTAGGAGAAACGAAGCGGCACGGCTTCGCCGGCTTCCAGCTCAGTGTGTGAGGCCGCCGGCACAAGGGGGCGTGGGCGGATGATGACGCTGCGCGTCGCGTCCGCGGGGATGCGCCCCATCGCCGCGAACGCGAGATGGATGTTTTCCTCTTTGACCACATCCGTTTCGTCGGGCGGCAGGCCAAGTTTCCATGTCCCGGCAGCGGGGATTTTGAGGTCGCCGGCAAACGTCCGGACGATGCTGATAGGGTCATCGAAGAACGACAGCACCTCATTCAAATTGGAGGGCGTGTTATAGTCGGCGCTCGTATAAAAGCGGATTCCGTGCGGTTTTCCGTCATAGTAACCGTCGTAGCCGAGCGCCTGGAGATCGTAGGGATCCGGAGTATCCGTGCCAACGGCCAACTGCGTGTATTGTATGCCGGCGAGGCCGGGCGGCGTGTAGGCGTACTGCGCGGTATAAACGCGTTCAGACCAAACCGCCGCGTCGGGGTCGAAAGACGGCGACCAGCCGATGAACGTGAAGTCGGTATTCAGCACCCGGATGAGATTTTGCGCGATATCGGCCGGGGATGCCGTAAACGGAACGATTGAAACGCCCACGCTTGCCGCAGCGTCCGCGACGGCCGCCCCCTCTTTCACGAGGAACGACGTGGCCGGCGAGCCGCGGAACACGCCCCCCGCCCCGGCATCGAAACGCACATTGTAAAATTTTTCGACGAGTGCGCCGGGCGTGTAGGCGTAGAGCGCG
>JAITMX010000188.1 GCA_031290775.1 Eubacteriales Family XIII. Incertae Sedis bacterium | reverse complement strand
GGGCAAAGTCGGACTGGATGAAGTGGACGCACAGGGCGCCATAACGGTCGTAAACAAGTACGGCGACGTGGACATGGCAGACATTCGCGCGGGCAGCTTGGCGGCCACACTCGACGCGGGCAGCATAAACATCGACGCCATCACGGCAAAAGGCGAGCTCGCGGTCGTCAACCGGTACGGCAAGATCGGAATCGACGAAGCGGCGGCGGGCAGCCTGAAGATAGAGCTTGACGCCGGCAATCTTTTGGCGGGCAACATCAAGGCCGGCGCCCTTTCGGTCGACAACGATTATGGGGACATCGGCATTGACAGGCTCGAACTCACGGGCATGGGCGAAATCAAAAGCGACACCGGCAACGTGGACATCAGCCTGAGCATGGACGAGGGCGACCTCTCGTATGAATTTGACGCGGCCGTCGGCAAGGTGGCCGTAGACGGCAAGGACTGTGCCCGATCCATAATCAACCGCGCCGCCGGCGCAAAGGCAAGCCTGAATGTCAACGCGAAATTCGGCAACATCACCGCGAGGTTTGTGAGGTGACGGCCCCGTTGCAGCCCGCCGTCTGCAGCCTGTCCGCTACTCGTAGCGCAGCGCATCGATCGGGTCGAGCTTGGCGGCCTTGTTGGCCGGGTAAAACCCGAAGAAAAGCCCGATCGCCATCGAGACGCCGACAGATACCAAGATGCTCGTCACCGACGCCCGCGCCGGAAACTCGAGCAAAGACGCGCCGACCGCGCCGAGGATAGAGCCGAGGATGATGCCGATGATGCCGCCGACGATGCAGATGACGACCGCCTCAACAATGAACTGCGTGCGGATCTCCGCGTTTGTGGCGCCGATCGCCTTGCGCGTGCCGATCTCCCGCGTACGCTCCGTGATCGACACCATCATGATGTTCATGACGCCGATGCCGCCGACAAGCAGGGAAATGGCGGCGATGGCGGCGATGGCGAGCGACATCGTACTGAGCATGCTCGTCACCTCTTCGACGATGCTCTCCATCGAAAAGGCGCTGATGCCGTAGTCCTCGTTCCTGCTGTAATAGCGCCCGAGAAACGCCTCGGCCTGTGCGCCGAAAGTCGTGCTGTTCACGCCGGTTTCCGCCACAATCGTGAAACTTTGGTAGCCGTGCGAGTTGTTGACCCTTTGCGCGACGGACAGCGGGATATAGACATCGGTCGACGTGTCATAATCGCTCGAAGTGGAAGCGCCCATCAGCGCCGTCAGACCCCCGTCGTCGTATTCATAAACGCCGACAATGGTGTAGATGTCAATGTGGCCTTGCGTCTGGACTGTCAACTCCTTGCCGAGCGGGTTTTCCTCGCCAAACATATTGCTCACGAGCTTGTCGGATACGACCGCGAGCCTCCTGCGGCTGTCTTCATCAGACGCACTGATAAAGCGGCCGCGGGCCATCGTCAGGCTGTTGGCCGTCGCATATTCCGGATTGACGCCGGAAAGCGCAAGGTTTGCGTAGGCCTCGCCTTTCACCGTCTGCCCCTGCCCAACCGATTCGCTGATGCTGAAAGCCTTGATCTCATCAGGGTACTGCGCTTTCAGGTCGGACAGCATCTCATCTGTCATCAGATCGTCGTCTTTGATGCCGCCGCCGGAGGGAAATGCGCTCACGCGAAACGCCGGCCCCTCGTCATTTTTCGATTGCAGCGAAACGGTGATGTTGTTGATTCCGAAGCCGCTCATCGAATCCTCAAGATAGCCCTGCATCGAAGAGCCTATCGTCATGATTGCGATGACGGCTGTGATGCCGATGATGACACCGAGCATCGTAAGGATCGAACGCATCTTGTTTGTCCGGAGGCTGCCGATGGCTTCCAGGAAATTGTCCGCGAATCTCATAGGCCGGCCCCCTCCATCTCTTCCGCAGCCCCTCCGGCCCTTTCGCCCACCACAACGCCATCCTTCAGGGTGATGATGCGGTCTGTCTGCGCGGCAAGCGTGAGGCTGTGCGTGACAAGCACGATGGTCTTGCCATGATTTTTGTTGAGGTCGCGGAAGATCGCCATAACCATCTTGCCTGTCTCCGAATCAAGTGCGCCCGTCGGCTCGTCCGCAAGGATGATATCCGGGTCGTTGGCCATCGCGCGCGCAATCGCCACGCGCTGTTTTTGGCCACCGGAGAGTTCGTTGGGTTTGTGCTTTTGGCGGTCGCCCATGCCGACAAGGCCGAGCAGATGTTCGGCGCGCTCGGCGCGCTCCCTTTTGGATGTGCGCGCGTAGGTCATCGGCATCTCGACATTGGCGCGCGCCGTGATCCGGCCCACCAGGTTGAATGTTTGGAACACAAAGCCTATTTCTTTCTTGCGCAGCTGCGACAGCTCGTTTTGCGTGAGCGCGCCCACATCGACGCCGCCGAGCAGATAGCCGCCCTCGGTCGGCCGGTCAAGCGCGCCGATGATGTTCATCAGCGTGGATTTGCCGCTGCCCGACTCGCCGACGATCGAAACAAACTCGCCGTCTTTTACGGACACGCTGACGCCATGCAGCACCTCAAGCTCGTTGGGCATGCCGATGAAATACCGTTTGCAGATATCGCTCAGTTCGATGATATTGCTCAAGGAAACACTCCCCGCCTGCGGACGCAGGTCAGCCTCCCACACGGCCGCTATTGCTTTGGCCGCCCTGCGGCGGCCCCCCGGCCGGCCTCTCTGCGCTCACGCTGACGGGAGCGCCGCCCATCATGCCAAACTGCGGCGTGCCGGCGCTCGTCTGGACGTTTTTGCCCTCGGGGTCGGACAGGATGAGCAGGCCCTCGCTGAGCTCGTCGCTGCTGATTTCGATATAATAATCCGTTTCCATGCCGGTCTCTACCACGATCTCGCGGCGCTCGCCGCCTGCGGCGAAATTTGCGCCCGCCGGGGCGCTTTGCACACCCGCGGCGTTTGGCGCGCCCTCGGCGCCGGCGCCGTTTTCACCGCGCGCACCATTGCTGCCGATGGAGACCGGGCTGCCCGCCGGCCCATACGCATACACGGCTTTTGTGCCGTCCGGCAGCGTCACCACCGCGTCTATCGGCACCGCAAAGATGTCTTGCTTTGATGCCGTCACAATCTCAACCGTTGCCGTCATGCCCGGTTTCAAAAGTCCCGGATCGCTTGTCAGTATGATATTCACTTCAAAATTGCCGCTCGTGTCCGCCGAAACGGGCGCGACAAAATCAACGACGCCATCGTAAATCTGCTCGTCCGTCGCGTTTGACGTGACGTGCGCGGCCATGCCCTCTTCAATCTTGATGATGTCGTATTCGGCAACGCTCGCCGTGATTTGCAGCGCCTCCGTGTTTTCCACGGTGAACATATCGCCCGAGGCGGCTTTGCCGGCCTCCGTATTGACCGTTGTGACGATACCGGAAATCGATGCTGTGATCGAAGCGTTTGCAAGGTCTTCATCCAAAGACTCAAGCTGGGTGCGTTCCTTCTTGGCGCTGTCCTGCCCGGCGAGCGCGTCAAGCTGCGCTTTGGCGTCATACCATTTGCTGTTGTCCGTGCGAACCGCATTGTCTCGCTGCTGCACAGCTTTGTCATACGCGTCCTGCGCGGCAGTGACGGCATCCTCAGCCTTTTGGCATTTTTCCTGGAGGTCAAAATAGTCGGGATCGGCAGGATCGGCGGGCACGGCCGCCTTTGCCGCATCCCGCGCGCTGGCCGCCGCGTTCACGTTGTTTTGCGCTTTTGCGATTGCTTGGTTGTTTTGTTCAAGATCGCTGTAATATTGCGCATCAGCATCATCGAACGCGCGCTGCGCCTGTGCCAATTTTTGCGCATCGCTTTTTGCTGCTTCGGCAATCGTTTCCTTTGTATCCGTGATGCTGCGTTCGGTATCCGCAGTATCAAGCTGAGCGAGCACGTCCCCGGCAGTGACGCGATCGCCGGCCTTCACATAAACTTCGTCCACCTCGGCGCCCTGCGTGTTTGAGCCGATTGTCACAGGATCGACGCTTTCAAAATTTCCAGATGCCGTGACCTTGCTCTCAAGCTGCGTCTTTTCAAGCGTGACCGTCTCCGGGATGGTGAAAAGGGCCTGCTGCGTCGCGGCCTTCAGCCGGTTGTAGCCAAACAAGCCAACGGCAACAACGACGGCGATGACGACGATCGCGATGATTGTTTTCTTGCGGGATTTTTTTATGGTTGCCTGATTTTGCATACGTTCTCTCCTGTGTCAGAGTCAGCGGGGGCGGGGCATTTGAAAGCCCACTCGCAACATTATATACCGGCAAAGCTTCTTTTTGTAAATCAGCGGGAAAATACCCGGCACCATTTGAAGCGCAAACAGAGTTTACCGGCATTACCTGAAAGGAAGCTTAAAGGAAGCGCTGATTAAACAAATGGGGGCGGGCTCAGCGAATACTTTGTACTGCGGCCGCCTTCCGGCTCGGTTCGGAGGATTCCCCTTTGCTCGAGGTCCTGGATGTCGCGCAGCGCGGTGTCGTGGGAAACCTTCATCATCTTTGCCCATTTCCCGGTCGTCAGCTTCCCTCTGAAATCATCCATCAATCCCGCAATCATCTTTTGCTGGCGGCCATTCAGGCCCACACCTTCGATCCGTTTCCAAAATCGGGCTTTTGCCAGCACGTCCTCAAGCAGCTTCTCGCTTTGGCCGACCGCGTTTTTCATGCAGGACAGGAACCAAAGCAACCATTTTGTGATATCGCCGTCACCTTTGGATACGGTTTCGATTGCCGCGCAATACTGTTTGCGTTCCGTCAATATCCGGCTCGACATGCTGAAGTAGCGTTCCGGGCTTCCATCGCCCCGCGCAAGCAGCATATCCGTAATTGCGCGCGCGATCCGCCCATTGCCATCCTGAAGCGGATGGATCAGCACAAACCAAATATGCGCAATAGCGGCTTTCAGAATGGGGTCGGATTCATCACATCCATCAAGCCATTTGAGAAAGAAAGCCATTTCCCACTGCACCCTCGCAGCGGCGGGCGCTTCATAATGCACTTTTTCTTTTCCTGCAGCGCCGGAAACGACAAACATCGGAACAGACCGGTACTGCGCGGCTTCTATTTTTGACAGTCCGCTATAGCCGATCGGGAACAAAGCCGCATGCCATCCAAACAGCCGCTCCGCCGTAAGCGGCTGCTTGTAATTTTGCGTTGCGTCAAGCATCATCTCAACGAGGCCGTCGATATTTCGCGAAGAGGGGACGAGCCCGGAAGCCTTGAGCCCGAGCCGCCTTGCGATAGAGGATCTCACCTGCTCATGGTTCAGGCGCTCTCCCTCGATTTCGGAAGACTTGATGACGTCCGCTGTCAACGTAAGCAAAATCGCTTCTTCCTTCAGGTCAAACCCTAAGCTCTGGATGCGCCCAAACAAACGCCCCTGAAGCGACCGGGTCTCCCCCAGTGGCGCCAGGAGCGCCCTGCTGTCCCAATTAAAATCCGTCCAGTTGTTCTTGTCATGAATATGCATAGGGGTATTATACTTTATTTTGCGTGGAAAATAGTATGGAAATCGTACGATATGCGGTATTATTGAGCGATTTTTGCACTTATCGCCAGAAATACTTGACAATATCGTGCGATATGATATAATTGGCGCAAATGGAGGCGGGCCGATGAAAATCACAGCGACAGAATTCAAAGCAAATCTCGGCAAATATCTTGAAGCGGCGCATGGCGAGGAAATTATTATTACAAAAAACGGGAAGGCCGTCGCGCGGCTGAACGGGGCGGGGCCGTATCCGGAAAGCGGCGCGCGGGCGGCGGTGTTTGTGGGCGAGGCGGCTATGCCGGGCGGCGACGACGAATGGGTGATTACGCGCGGCGGCGTGCCGTGGGCGAGGGTGGCGCCTTTTGAGCCGAAGAGGGCGAAACGGAAACTGGGGTTTTTGAAACTGCGTTCAGCGCCCGAAACGGACGCCGCGCTTTTTGAGCCGATTATGACAGAAGAGGACTGGGAAACATGGGACGAGAGCTGGAAGAATCTCGAATCGGGTACCTGTTAGACACGCACGCCCTGCTTTGGGCGATCTATGAAGACGCGGACGAAAAGCTAAGCGGCAAAGCGCGCGCCGCGATTGAGGCGCCCGACCATGAGCTGTTTCTGTCGTCCGCCAGCATCTATGAGATTGCCTACAAACACCGTATAGGAAAATTGCCGGGGCATGAACATATTGTATTCAATCACGCGGCCCTTCTGAAGGAGCTGCGCATTGCGGAATTGCCGGTCAGCATGGAACACGCCTTTGCGGCCGGGCGCCTGGACTGGGAGCGCAAAGACCCTTTTGACAGGCTCATCGCGGCGCAGGCTATCACGGAAAACCTTGTGCTGCTGACGAAGGACAGGGCATTCTCCGCGCTGCCGGGGGTCCGTGTTTTTTGGTAGGGGAAGGGTAAGATTGTTGAATTTCCCCCCGATTTGTTATAATTGTATTGGCAGTGAAGGTCGCTGTCTGTGTTGGATTGATGAGGTTCGCGCGAAAGGGGTCGGATGGCATGGGAATACCGGCGATGAAAATAGATTTTGAAAAAGAGATGGAGCGGCGGCGCGAAGACGCGGTTTTGCTTCAAACGAAATTGGACGTTGAGGAACTCAATCGCCGCGTGAGAGCTGCCCAAGAGGGGACGTCTCGATTGCTGACCGAAGAAGAATCAGAAACGATGCTGCGCGACCTGGGATACTATGACTAAGCTTCGCAACAGCGATACCGCGATTATCGATAGGGTGGCGGCAGTCGAAACGATTCGAAAATACTTTATAGAAAAGCAATCCCCGAAATCGGCGAAAAAGCATATTGAAGGATTTCGCGCTGATTTGAAGTACAAAACAGGATTAATCAAGGAGCGCCCCAAACTATATGCCGTTCGAGACGATGGATGGTTCAAGGATTCCCTTCGGAAATTTCGCTCGTTTGCCGTCCATTGGTTTATCGTGTTTTATACTTATGAAGTCGAAGATGATGAAGTTGTGATTTGGTATATTCGCTCTGCAAAATCGGACTATTCCAACGTTCTGTTCCTCGACCAATCGCGCACGACTTGACCTCGGCAATGAAATCATTTTCACGCTACTGATATTTGAGGGCGTCTTCTAAGGATAGCGTGCCTTTGTAGATGGATTTGCCGCAGATCGCGCCGGAGACGCCGAGAGCTTTGAGGGTGCGCACGTCGTCTATCGTCGCAATGCCGCCGCTCGCGATGACGTCTGCGGGGACGGCCGCGTTCAGCGCCGCGAGGCCCGCGAGGTCGGGGCCGGCCAGCGTGCCGTCTTTTGAAATATCCGTATAAATGATGGTCCGCGCGCCAGCCCCCGCCATCGCGCGCGCGAGCTCGATGAAATCCACGTCGCTGTCGTCGAGCCAGCCGCCGCCCGAAGCCTTGCCTTCTTTCGCGTCGATGCCGATCGCAATCGCCTCGCCGTATGCCGCGACCATCTCTTTTGCGAAATCGGGGTCTTTGATGGCGACGGAGCCGAGGATGACGCGGCGCGCGCCGATGTGGTTCAAGTAGTAGTCTACGGTCTCGCGTGTGCGGATGCCGCCGCCGATCTCGACAAAAAGGCGCGTGCCGCGCACGACTTCGCGCACGACCGCGTCATTGACCGGCGCTCCCGCGAGCGCGCCGTCGAGGTCTACCATGTGAAGGTGCGTCGCGCCAAGCTGCTCGAAAGAGAGAGCGGCGCTGAGCGCGGCGTCCGCGACCTGTTCCGTCGTGGCGAAATCGCCCTTTGTCAGCCGGACGGGTTTGCCGCCTTTCAGGTCGATGGCGGGGAGGATGATCATATCGGGGCGCGGGGGGCAAGAGGCGGGGATGCGGAAGCGCCGACGGAACCATCCGCCCGGACTGCGGGAAGCTCGAGAAAACGCCGCAGGATGCCAAGGCCGGCGGGGCCGCTTTTTTCCGGATGAAACTGTGCGCCGTAGATCTGCCCCTGCCCGCCGCCGCGCACGAGCGCGGGGATGAGCTGCCCGTAGGCCGTCTTCAGCGAGATGTGCTTTTCGTCCGTGACGGCCTTGTACGAGTGTACAAAATACACGCGGGTGGCGGGGGGCAGGCCCTCCGCCATCGGCGAGGGGTTCACAACGCAGACCTCGTCCCAGCCCATATGCGGAATCTTGAGCCCCGGCGCTTCGATGCGGTCCACATAGCCGGGGATGAGGGCAAGGCCGTCCGTCTCCCCAAACTCATAGCCTTTTTCAAACAGAATCTGCATGCCGAGGCAGATGCCGAGCAAGGGCTTTTTTTGCGCCTCGGCCTTGATGGCGCCTATGAGGCCGCGCTCCGCGAGCATGCGCATCGCGTCCGGGAAAGCGCCGACGCCGGGCAGAATCAGTTTGTCGGCGTCCGAAAGCGCGTCCGGAGCCGAAACAAATGAGGCGTTTTCGTACCCGAGAAAGGCGAGCGCGTTTTTCACGCTGAACAGATTGCCGGCGCCGTAGTCTATGATGGCGATTTTTTGTGTTTGCATAATTATTGTGTAAACATCTTGTTGTATGCCGTGTTCAAATGACGCCTTTTGTCGTGAGCAGGCCCGCGCCGCCGTCCGCCACCGCGATCCGCAGCGCGTGCGCGAAAGCCTTGAACAGCGCCTCGGCTTTGTGGTGGTCGTTTTCGCCGTAAAGCACGGAAAGGTGCAGCGTGATCTGCGCGTTGTTTGCGAAAGCGCGGAAAAACTCCGCAACCATCTGCGTGTCGAGCCCGCCGATGCGGTCGGCGGCGAACGACGCGTCAAAGACGGCATACGCCCTGCCGCCGATATCCAGCGCGCAAGTGGCGAGCGCTTCGTCCATGGGCAGCGTGAAGCAGCCGTAACGCGCGATGCCGGCTTTGTCGCCGACGGCTTCTTTGAAAGCCTGCCCGAGCACGATGCCGACGTCTTCGACGGAGTGGTGCGCGTCGACGCCGAGGTCGCCCGCGCATTTGACGTCCAAATCGAAACGGCCGTGCACGGCGAGCGCCGTCAGCATATGGTCGAAAAAGCCGATGCCGGTGTCAATATCGGCATTGCCGCTGCCGTCAAGGCCGAGCGTGATTTTGATGTCGGTTTCTTTTGTGACGCGTTCTTTTGTGCTCGTGCGCATTTTCATCCCTCGCTGAACCTGATTTTGACGGCGTTTACGTGCGCTGTCAGACCCTCCGCGGTCCCGATTTCGATTATATCATCTTTCGCTTTTTTTAGCGCCGCCTCGGTATAGCGCGTGTAGCTCATGCGTTTGACAAAGTCGTATACGCCGAGCGGGGAGGCGTAGCGGGCCGTGCCCGAGGTGGGGAGCACGTGGTTTGTGCCCGAATAATAATCTCCGACCGGCTCGGGCGTCCACGGCCCGAGGAATACGGAGCCCGCGTTGCGGATGCGTACGAGCAGGCCGAAGGGGTCTGCCGTGAGAATCTCAAGGTGTTCCGGCGCGATTTCATTTGCGAGCGCGGCCATTTCGTCTTCGCTGCGGCAGAGGATGATGAGGCCGTTTTGGCCGATGGAGCCGCGGGCCGTGTCCGCGCGGCTCAGGGCCTCAAGCTGCGACGCGAGATGTGCGCCCACCGCGGCCGCCACGCCGGGGTCGGTCGTCAGCAGGATGGAGGCCGCCCTTGGGTCGTGCTCGGCCTGGGAAAGCAGATCGGCCGCGGCAAAGGCTGCGTTGGCGGTCTCGTCAGCGATGACAAGGATTTCGCTCGGGCCGGCGATCATGTCGATGTCAACTACCCCGTAAAGCAGCCTTTTGGCGGTGGCCACGTAGGTGTTGCCGGGGCCGACGATCTTGTCGACGCGCGGGAAGGTATCCGTGCCGTAGGCGAGCGCGGCCACCGCCTGGGCGCCCCCCGCCAGAATCACCCTGTCGACGCCCGCCACATACGCCGCGCCAAGGATTGCCGCGTCCGTCGCAAACTCCCCCTGCGCAGGGGTGCCCCCAGCGCGGCAGCCTTCAACGGCCACAACACCGCAATCGTCCGTCGCAGCGCCACCGGCGCGGCATCCTTCAACAGTCGCAACACCGCAATCGTCCGTCGCAAACTCCCCCGGAGAAGGGATGCCCCCGGCGCCGGCGCTTTCAACATTCACAATGCCGCAGCCATTCGCCGCACCCCCCCCCGGCGCATCCGCACTCTTGCGCGGCGGCGTGACCATCACAATCTCGCCCACGCCGGCAAGCATCGCCGGGATCGCGTTCATCAAAACGGTCGACGGGTACGCCGCCGTCCCGCCCGGCACATAAATCCCCACACGGGCAAGCCCGCGCACAATCTGCCCGATGACAACGCCTTCCGCGCCGCCCTCGCCGGGAAATTTTTCTTCATAGCCGGCCAGCGCGGCAGCCTGCTTCTTGTGATAGTTTCGGATGTTTTCCGCCGCGTGCAAGAGCGCGTACGCGAGCGCGGTCGGCAGCGACTCAAACGCCGCCTTGAGCTCCGCGCGCGAAAGCGATGAAATCCGCCCGCCGGGCGCCGCGTCCGGCCCGTCAAATTTCGCCGCATAGCGGACTACGGCGCTGTCGCCTTCCGCCCGCACGTCCTCAATGATTTGCCGCACAGCCTGCTCGACGTCCGCGCCCGGCGCGCCGCCCCTGCCGGCCAGCCCCGCCAGCGCTTCAAATTCTGCCCTGCCGTCCGCAACAACCGCCCTGATCATTTCCTCACCCCCGCCCCTCCGCAAGCCGCGAGGCCAGCGCCTCCACCTCGGCTTTGCGCAGCTTCATGCCCGTCACGTTCACAATGAGCCGCGCCGAGATGTCGCGGATATAGCGCACCACCTCGAGCCCGTTTTCACGCAGCGTCGTGCCCGTCTCGACGATGTCCACAATGCTGTCGGCAAGCCCCAGCAAAGGCGCGATCTCCACAGAGCCGTCAATGCGGATGATGTTGACGTCAAGCCCCAACCGCTCAAAATAACGCCCCGCGTACTGCGGATATTTGCTCGCGACGGCACGCGGCGCCGCGCCGCCCGCCACCGGCCCGCCCGAAGGCGCCGCCAGCGCAAACCGGCATTTGCCAAGGCCCATATCCAAAATCTCATAATATGTCCCGCCGTGCTCGAGCAGCGTGTCCTTGCCGACGATGCCGATCTCGCACACGCCCTGCTCGACATAGGTCACAACGTCCGGCGCTTTCGCGAGAAAAATCTCGAGCGCGCCATCTTCCGCGCCGCCCGGCCCGGGGATGCCGATGAGCAGCTTGCGGCCCTTCCCGCGCAACGGGTCCATATCATAGCCCGATGCCTCCATGAGCGCCATGAAGTCCTTTTCAAGCCGCCCCTTTGTCAGCGCCACCCGCAATGGGCGCGCGTATTTTCCATTATTTTCCAAACCTCCGCCGCCTAAGCCGCCAACGTATGCGTCGCCGCCCAATATCCGCGCCGCGCCGTCCGTTGCCGCCCCCGCGCCGGCGCCCTCTCCCCCCAGCGGCGCCTGCCTTTTTTCCGCCCGCTCTATCGGGTAATGGAAAAACGGACAGCAGAGGTGTACCTCTGCAAGCAGGTCGATATTCATCCCAAAGCCCGTCGCGGGCATCCGCTCCCCAAAGTCGCAAAACAGCTCGTCATAGCGCCCGCCCGAAAGCAGCGGCTCGCCCGCGCTTTCGCCATAGCCCTTGAACACAAGCGAGCTGTAATACTCGGCTTGGTTGACAAGCCCAAGGTCAATCATCACGCTGTCCGCATAGCCGCGCGCCGCGAGCGCGTCCATCACGCGGGCAAGATACCCGAGCATTTCCGTGATGTCCTCGTCGTAGCCGTCAAACAGCGCGGCCGCCTCGCCCAGCGCCTCCGCCCCGCCGAAAAGCCCCGGCAGCCGCAAAAGGAGCCCCGCCGTCTCGCGGTCGCCCGCATCCACCAAAACGTCCTCCAGCGCCGAATAGTTTTTGGACGTCACATAGCGATAGATGCGCCCCTGAGTTTCCGCGCCCGCGCCAAGCCGCTCCATGAGTTTCTTGTACAAACCCACATGCCCGATTTCGATGCGGAAACGCCCGCCGTAAACTGCGGACAGAGACCGGATTGCAAGGCCTACCATATCAACGTCTGCGGAAAAGCCCGCCTCGCCGATGAGCTCGACGCCCATCTGCATCACTTCGCTGTCGCGCCCGCGATGCTCGGGCTGCCTGCGGTAGACGCTCTGCGCGTAATATATCCGCAGCGGCAATGCCGCCCCCTTGAGTTTTGTGGCCGTCAGCCGCGCGATCGCGATCGTCGAATCCGGCCGTACCGCGACGAGCCGCCCCTTGTTGTCCGAGAGCTTGTACATCTCCTCGGGCGGGAAATACGACGCGGACGATGCAAAGACCGAGAGGAATTCGAGCCCTGGCGTCCGCACCTGCCGGTATCCCGCCTCTTCAAAAACCGCCGCCAGCCCGTCCGTGATTTTCTTTTCCGCCGCGCATGCGTCAAACAGTTTGTCGCTCGTCCCGTCCGGCGTCAGTTTCCTACTCGTCGCCATCGTCGTCAAACCCCATCATGTCTTCCACATAGTGCACAAAATCGCCGCCGTAGCTCATTGTGTAATCATACAAAATCGGCTCTTTGAACTCGTATTTCGCGACTTCGATGAGCTGCCCCACGATGCGCGAAAGCATCATCCGGTTTTCCAGCCGCTTGATCCCCGCGAGCGAATAGCTGCCGACGACCAGCTGGTCCTCAACCGTCACGTACAAAATCTCTTTCACATCGTCATTGAGCAAATAAACGCTGTTGCCCATATGCCGGTTGTCGTCGTTGAAGTTGATATAAAGTTTTCCGCCCTCGGTCAGGTTTTGCAGTGCGCCCGCGTAACGTTCATCAAGTTCGAAAATCACATTCTCGACCGATCCTGCGATCTCGTAAACGGTCGCGTACTCGGGCCTCGCCAATTTCATGGCCGCCTCAGCCGCCGAAATCGCAAACGAGCTCGATATCTCAAACGACGACACGCCGAGCCGCCCCTGCTCGCGCGTCACGGCGACCTCCGACACGACGATGCGATGCCCGCGGTCGTCCTCGATAACGGATTCGCAGACATAGCTCCCCTCGTTCTGCTTTTGCCCGCCCTGCGTCGGCGATATCTCGTTGCGGCAAAGCGTCGCGGAGCCGGCATCCGCCAACTGGCCGTGGTCGATCTCCCCCGCCGCAAGCATATCAACCGGGAAAAAATCCTTCGCGAAATACCGCATGAGGAAATAATTGATGAGCTGGTTGGCAGAGGCGACTTCCCCGCAAAGCTTGAAAAACAGGGCTTCCTCGCGTTCCGGCCCCATCGCCGTCTCGCGCCCGAGCACAAAAGCGTATTCTTCGGTCTCGTCCGGCAGCGGATTGCCAAACCCCCGCGTCATCTCCGCGTAGCGCTGCACGAGAAACAAAGCCTCGTTCATCGAGAGCAGGACCCGCGCCGCCCCGAGCCCGCCGAGCATCGACTGCTCCACAAAACGCAGTTCCTCCTCCTCGTCGCCATAGACCCCGCTATAGGACTCGATGCCCTCCTCCGTGGTTTCCACATAAAAAAACTGGTGCAGCAAACGGCTCTTCCTGCCCGCCGCCGCGCGCCCGGAAAGCTGCCACTTGATATAAATGACAATCACGCCCATGAGCCGGGTATCCGTCGCGTACGCGTCTACAAATTTTTCATCGGGCAGGGCGAGGGCGAGCGCGCCCCCCCGGATTACGGTCAAATCGCTTTTCTTCAACATAATATTTATTCTACCGTATTTCCGCCCAGTATTCCACGACATATTTAACTTTCATGCTATGCGCCATGGGCGTGTGCCATGGGGTGGCAGACGGCAACTGCTTCGGGCAGCCGTGATGCTTCTCGTCGATCTTGGGAGAGATCAAATCAGGCAGGTGCGGCCCAAGGGGCCGGCGCCTTTGCCGAGGCCGAGGCCTGCGAGCAGGGCGCCCGTCAGGAAGCCTTTCGACTTGCCCACGCTTTCGGACAGGCACAGGCCGCCGGCAAGATTGCAGGCGGTCGCGGAAGAGAGGGTGCAGAGGGTGCCGTGGGTGTTTGGGTTGCCTATACGCGTTTCCTCAAACCATGTTTCCGTACCGTTTTCAAGGAGCAGATCTCTTGCCCGCCCATCTCTTGCCGGGCGTCCGGTTCGGAAAGCAGCCGGCTTCAGCTTGTCGAAATCATGACGGGGTCAAGCACGATATTTCTTGCGTCGTATTCTTTCAGTTTTTCGGCAATCGCCTCGATGGTTTCCCCGCTTGCCACCATGCCGATCTTCACGGCGTCGTGAACGATATCCTTGAATACGCAGTCGATCTGCTTGCGGACAAAGGCGGGGGAAATCTCCTTGATCGCGAATACGCCTTGGGCGTTTTGGGCAGTCAAAGCGGTAATGACGGACACCCCGTACATCTTGTGTGCCGCAATCGTCTTGATATCCGCCTGGATCCCCGCGCCGCACCCGATGTAATCGGCGCCCTCGCCCGCCGCCGCCCGCAATGGCATACAACAGAAGGTGTTTCCGGTCAAATTTCATAGTCTCCGCCATTCTAATGCTCCCCATTTTCCGGTTGGCTTTCCTACACGCCAAGCATCGACGCGGGGATGACGTGCACGCCATCGTTTCTCGTATAGGCAAACGGGCCGGCATAGACCAATACTTTCGTGATCTCGTATTCGCCCATTGCCTCCGCTTCAAACCAATTCAGATGCCTTGCGTCATCCTCGGATACGGACGCGCTTGCCTTGACCTCTGTCAACAGGAGCTTTCTCCCTTTTTTTATGATAAAATCGATTTCCCTTGTCCCGCTTGCCAAGCGAAAATGCGACAGCTCCGCATCGTTCAGCTCGGCATACACGATGAGGCTTTGGCAGACAAATGACTCGAAAAGCTGCCCGACAAAGGTCTTGTTGAATTTCCCGATTGCCTTTGGGCGTTCCACGGTGGTCAGTTCGTCCCTGCTCACAGAGAGAAGCGCAATCGCGATGGCCGCATCCATCAGGAAATGTTTCGGCGCCTTTGCGAGATTTGGGAGAAGCTTCCCCATCGCGGCAAAGGCGGGCACTTCATCGACAATATGCAGGATAGAAAGCGCGTCTCTGTAATTGTTTGCCGTAGGCCTGCTTGGCGTTTCCAAATTGTTTGCCATAGAGGCATCAAGAATGGCTTGATATTTCGCAGGCGTCGCGATACAGGCCGCGTATGCCATGAGCCACGCGCGCAGCGATTCCGGTTTTTTGACCTGAAACCCATTTTCCTCAAATTCGTGTTCGATAATATTGGCCACATAGCTTTGCAGCAGCAGCTTTCGCGCGCGTTCCGACTGCCCCCTGATGCCGGGAAAGCCGGAACGGAAGATTTCATCAAGATAATCCCCGATGAGCTTGTCCGTTTTCCCTTGAACCTTTAAGGCTTTATTTGCCGCAAGCAAGTCCGACACACGAATGTATTCGCCGCTCATCTGCCTTTCTTCTATGGTGTATGGCCGCATCTTGACGCGCAGAATACGCCCCGCGCCGCTGTGGATTTTCGCGTTGACCTTGGTGCTGCTTCCCGTGAACAAGACAGCGCCGGCGTGCAGGCCATCATCCACGGCGTGCCGCACAAAGCTCCACAATTCGGGGGCGAGCTGCCACTCATCCAAAAGCACAGGAGGCGTTTCCGACAGAATCACAGACGGATCAGCTGTGAGCAGCTCACGGTCAGCGTCTTTGTCAAGCGTGTAGACCGTCTTTGCGATATTGGAACAAGTCCGTGTTTTCCCGACCGCTTTCGCGCCTTCGACCAAAATAGCGGGCAGCTCGGCCAAGCAGTCGCGGATCAGCCTGTCAATCAATCTGCCATCATACATAAATCCCACCTCCCTCGCGAAAAACACGGCTTGCGCTTTACGAAAATCATACCTCATGCTTTACAAAAATCATACCACATACTTTACAAAAATCATACCTCATACTTTACAAAAATCATACCTAATACTTTGCGGGTGTAACAATTCAGACACTTGCCGGAATGTCGTCATTGCGATAATGGTGCTTCTCAAATCTCGCAGAGATTTGCAAGAAGACCTTATGCAACACTTTCCAAAATCTTTGATTTTGTGAAAGTGACTGAGGGAGCGCAGC
>JAITMX010000180.1 GCA_031290775.1 Eubacteriales Family XIII. Incertae Sedis bacterium | reverse complement strand
ATAACACCCTCCTTTGTAATATTACGGTAATAGTACCTTAATATTATATCTCAAAAGAAACAGCGTGTCAACGCTTGTCAAAATTTTTATTCAAAAAATATATTTAGGACATGCACCCTCAAAACAGGCTCGGCGGGCTTTTTTTGCATTTCGTGGACAAATTTCCGACTTGTGTACATTTGGCCCAACCGTTTTGCCGCATAATGTTCCAATAATTGGAAAACATAGGTCCTTTTCGCGGATTTTATCCAGTATATACCAATTTGTGGGCGAAATCGCTGTTTGAAATTGTACATAAGTCGGAAATTTGTCCAAAAAACCGTTATTTTCGTGTTAGCATAGACTAACCGATTGGCGCCGCAATCCCATGCCCCGGAATGGCGCGATATTGTCAACAAACTCCCGCAGAAAACTGTGGCGGAACGCGCCGATACGAGATACAATATCTGTTAGCAATTGCATTCATCGCGCTTTATAGACGAAAGGCGGGCGGAGGGCCGAATGAAAATCGTTCTCGCGTCGGATCACGGCGGGTTTCAATTGAAGGAAGCGGTCAAAACAGCGTTGGCGGACAAGGGGCATGAGGTCGTCGATCTCGGGACGGACAGCGAGGCGCCTGTGGATTACCCTGTTTTCGGCAAGCTGGCGGGCGACTATGTGGCATCGGGCCGGGCCGAACGCGGCATCGTGTTTTGCGGGACCGGCATCGGGATCGGCATCGCGGCAAACAAAGTGCATGGCGTACGCTGCGCGATGGTGACGGGCGACGAATACGCAAAGCTCGCGTCCGGGCACAACCACGCCAACATGATTGCGCTCGGCGGGCGTTTTGTCAGCGCCGGGGACGCGCTGCGCTTCATCGATATTTGGCTCGGGACGCCGTGGGAGGGCGGGCGGCACGACCGCCGCGCGGAGGAGCTTGACGAGATGTAGCCGGCCACGTTTCACGCAAGCTTGCACACAAGGCGGCTTATGGAAACAGATCAAGTGTGAATAATTCTGTGTTTAAAGAATGATTCGTGGCAAAATTTACATGGTCGCATACCAACCGCAGGTTGGTAAAAGATGTTATTGTTATTATTATAATAATGGAATGCACGCAGATTGTTTGAGTAGTTGAGGAGAGGAGCACATTAAAATGGCAAATGTATACGTATTCGACCACCCGCTGATCCAGCACAAGACGGCGCTGATCCGCGACAAGGACACGGGCGTCGGCAGCTTTCGGCAGCTCGTCCGTGAAATATCCCTGCTTATGGGCTATGAAGTCACGCGCGACCTGCCGCTGCAGGACGTTGAGATTGAAACGCCGGTCGCAAAGACGACGGTGAAGATGCTCAACGACAACGACCTTGCGCTTGTGCCCATCCTGCGCGCGGGCCTCGGCATGGTCGACGGATTCCTCGATCTCGTGCCGTCGGCGCGCGTCGGTTTCATCGGGCTGTACCGCGACCCCGAAACGCACAAGCCGGTCGAATATTATTGCAAGCTCCCCGAGGATATCGACACGCGCCAGATCATCGTGCTTGACCCGATGCTCGCGACGGGCGGCAGCGCGGCGGCGGCGGTCGATTTCATCAAGCAGCGCGGCGGCAAGCGCATCAGCTTTGTCTGCCTCATCGCGGCGCCCGAAGGCATCGAGGCGCTGAGCAACGCGCACCCCGACGTCAACATCTACATCGCGGCGAAGGACAGCCACCTGAACGAGCACGCGTACATCGTGCCGGGCCTCGGCGACGCGGGCGACCGTCTCTATAGCTTGAAGTAAGGAAGCGCTGCATGGCAAAAAACGTTTATGACGTGCTGCTCGAACGCGGCTTTATCCGGCAGACCACGCACGAGGCCGAGATCCGGAAGCTGCTCGACGAGGAGAAAACCACATTTTATATCGGTTTCGACCCGACGGCGGACAGCCTGCACGTCGGCCATTTCATGCAGGTCATCATCATGATGTGGATGCAAAAGTACGGCCACACGCCCATCGTCCTCGTCGGCGGCGGGACGACGATGGTCGGCGACCCCTCGGGCCGCACGGATATGCGGCAGATGATGACGCGCGGCACGATTTTTGAAAACGGAAAGCGCTTTGTGAAATTGTTCGAGCGCTTCCTCGAGTTTGGCGATATCGGGCCGGACGGGCGGCCGGCAGAGCCCGGCAAAGCTATCCTCGTCAACAACGCGGACTGGCTGCTCGACCTGAATTATGTCGATTTCATCCGCGATATCGGACGTCACTTTTCGGTGAACAATATGCTGCGCGCGGAGTGTTTTCGCTCGCGCATGGAGAAGGGGCTCTCGTTCTTGGAGTTCAATTATATGCTCATGCAGAGCTACGACTTCCTTGAGCTCTATCGGCGGCACGGCTGCAAGATGCAGTTTGGCGGCGACGACCAGTGGTCCAACATCCTCGGCGGCGTCGATCTGATCCGGCGCGAGGCGGGCGGGCAGGCTTATGGCATGACCTTTGCGCTGCTCACGACGAGCGAGGGCAAAAAGATGGGCAAGACGCAGGCCGGCGCGCTTTGGCTTGACGCGGAAAAGACGAGCCCCTACGATTTTTACCAATACTGGCGCAATGTCGAGGACGCCGATGTGCGCACCTGCCTCTCGATGCTGACCTTCCTGCCGATGGAGGAAGTCGAAGCGCTTTCGTCGCTGCAAGGCTCCGGCATCAATAGGGCCAAGGAAAGGCTCGCTTTTGAAGTCACAAAGCTTGTGCACGGCGAGGCGGACGCGGCGCGTGCGCAGGACGCGGCGCGCGCCTTGTTTGGCGCGCCGTGCGCGGGCGCTGGCTTGGGCGGCGCTGGCGGCAGCGATGGCGTAGGCGGCATGGAAAACGTGCCAACCTCTGAGCTTGACAGGGGGCGGCTCGCGGGCGAAGGCCTCGGCCTTGTCACGCTGCTGCGCGAGGTCGGCCTTGTCCAAAGCAATGGCGAGGGCTTCCGCGCGATTCAGCAGGGCGGCCTCGTGATTGGCGGCGAAAAAGTGGCAGACCCCAAAAAGACCCTGACGGAAGCGGATTTCACGGACGGGAAGATGTTGATTAAAAAAGGGAAAAAGACCTATCATCTCGTCGTGCTGGCGTAGGGGGCAGGCAGAAGCAGAGGGGCGCCCGGGAATAGCGCGGACAAATTTGGGGCAGGATTTTACCCGGTTGATAAAGTGCAATGGATAGAGAGAGGAGCGTTGTATGAAAAAATTGGCGGTGACGGACCATAGCGCCTGCATGACCTGCCTGACATGCGAGGTCGTGTGCGCGGAAGCGTATTACAAGCATTACGGCGGCGAAAGCCTGTCGGCGCTGCGCGTGGAAACGAAAGGCGGAAAACCGAAGGTCGTCGTCTGCGTGCAGTGCGGGCTGTGCGCGAAAGCTTGCGACGCGGGCGCCATCGCGCAAAACCCCAAAGGCGTGTGGACGATCGACAAGGCCGCGTGCGTGGGCTGCGGCAAGTGCCTCGATGCCTGCCCGTTCAAGGTGATGGTCAAGGCGGCGGGCCGCGACGTGCCGAGCAAGTGCGTCGCCTGCGGGCTTTGTGCAAAAAAATGCCCCGTCGAGATTCTCTGCATCGAGGAGGGAGAATAATATATAATTGTTTCTCATTCTTCCTCAATAAATAAGCTCTCTGACGGCTTCCAGCCCTGTGCCTGTACATCCGCCAATTCAAGCCAGCGAGCGATACGATTCTCCGGTGGTACGCTTTCTCCCCAATATTCGATAAACAGTGCATCCTCCATGCGCAAGGCTGCTTCGCGCATTTCATTTTCAATGAGCTTCAATGCCCGTTCAATATATACCCCGCCATCATTGTCGTTGTTTGGGTTCGCCACACTTCCGGCAGTAAACAAATCTCTTGCTTGATGACAAAGAACACCGTGGTATGTCAGTATGTACAGCACAACATCATCATATTTGTTGCGTGAGCGCCCCGGTTTAACTATCGCAGGGCACAGCAGTGCCGCCTCCGCCCGCAGTTTCGTCTTCTCCTCCGTCGCCAGCGACGTGTACAGCCTCGCTTGCATCAGCATTGTATGCTCGTCGGAATCCTTGTCGTCAAGCCACCACAAACGCTCGCCGGGCTTTAGTCGGCTTCTCGCATAGTCGCGTATATAGCGCATTTTCTCATGCATTGGCAGCTCACGGAAATCGTCATATCCTATCCCCATGCGGTCGAACAGGGAATTCTCCGCGAAAAGCTCAACCTCAAAACGCGGGACGTGCGAGGTGCGGACGTGGATCACGCTTTTCTCATAGTCGCCCCACCTGACTTCGGGTATCCCGCCCATCTTCCCAAAGACGATATACACTTTCTTTACGGCATCAACCCGTTGGGTTTCGAGTACGCTGTTGGCAACGCTCCGCCACTTGTCCTCAAGAGTGAACTTTACTTCCACTCCAAACTCACCCATCGCGATATCCGGGAACGCTTGGGCGGGAGGGGACAGGTCAACTTCAAATGAGGGATCATAGTCCGTCAGGTTCTTGGGTACAACCCTGACGCGACTCTCAAACAGGGATGATGAGGAGAAGCCCGTTGTCCGGGCCTCCTTAGTCAACTGTGCGCAACAGGTGTCCAGAATGGATTCAAATTCTTCTTGCTTCATTTGCTCCCCCAAGCGTGGCTTCAATGGATTTTGCCACATGCCAAGCCAGTACCGGCGGCACGGCATTTCCGATTTGCCGCTCAGTTTCACGCAGCTTTGACGGAAACATAAAGGTATCCGGGAATGACTGTATACGCGCCGCCTCCCGCATTGATATCCGGCGCGGCAATGAATAGTGGAATTGAATATTCCCGTGGCACTCCGCCCGTATTGTATATCCCGGCCGGTCAGCTATCATTCGTCTGTTCCCTTGCTGGCCGCTGACATTTGCCAAACTCCATATGTGCGAAAACCGCTCGTCTTGTGCGCGGGATTCCAAGTCCTTGATTGCCTCCTTTACCGTGATAGGCACAGAAGTCGTTGGGGCTGGCGGCTTAAAGGCAGGGACATCCGCTCGCGTCCCGACAATGAAAATCCTCTCGCGAGTCTGCGGTACGCCATAATCCGTTGCGTTGTATAGTTGGTAATGTATTCTGTATCCGAGCGCCCCGAAATCTTCAAGTATTTTGTTTAGGGACTCCTCATTCTTTTTCATCAACAAGCCGCCTACGTTTTCTGCGACAAAGACCTTGGGGTGCAAGCGTTCAACGGCATCGACAATCGCTGTGTAAAGGCTGCTTCTCTTGCCTTTTATGCCCAGCATCTTCCCGTTTACGGAAATATCCTGACAGGGAAACCCGCCAATCACTACATCAGCAGCGGTGGGCAATTGCCCAATGACCTTATTTATATCGCCCTCAATAATATGGTCCCCGAGATTCGAGCGATAAGTCTTGCAGGCCGCAGAGCTGATTTCGTTGGCCCAGACAATATCAAAAACCGTTTTGCCGAATCTCTTTCCAAGAAACTCAAATCCACCAGTGAATCCCAAATCCATACCGCCACAACCCGAGAACAGAGATACCACACTGTATTTTTTTTGCACATTGCGTTTCTGCACAGGATAGTCTTCATCGCAGTCAACAACCCAGTTTCGCCCTATTTTCTGTGCGCTATGGAGTTGCCCTTTTTCGGCCATGCGACGGAGCGTATCGCCACTCTTCCCATGCGCACGTGCATATTCATTTAATGAAACCAACACGACTACCTCCTCTTTTGCTTCAACGCCATATTGTCATTATACACGATATCGTGCGCAATGAAAGCGCCTAAATGCGCCTGACAAGATATTAACCGAACATTTGTTCGATTGCAAGAGCTTTTGATTGATTCGCGAAAATGGTTTGCATTGAGGACAAGGAATAAGATATAATTCGAGGCTATATTATTTGAGGTTATATTATTTGGCCGCGAACAGTAAAATATAACGTCTGATCAAAACGTCGTTCAGGCTTGAGCATTTTGATGTATCCCGGCTGAATAATCCCAGACAGTACGTCTTTGCTCAAAATTAAGTTTGGGATTCGAGGAGAGGTGACGTATTTGCGCCATTTTGAGCCTGGTATGGCGAACTCCTTGTCGGTTTGATTTCCAAAAGCCATTTGCCGATAGATGCCATCAACACGAATTTTTCCTGATTTGCTCAATTCCCACAGACATCGTGCGAGACGTGCAGAAGCCCTCATCGGCCTGCTCATTGTGTTCTTGGTGTTGAATGCACCATCCACAAACTGGATACGCCGCGCCGGATTGGACAGGCTGACCGCAAGGGTTGGACACTTGAATCGGACACATTGGACACCAACCCCGCAGAGATTGGACACCAGCCCAAAGTATTCAATTTGGTCTGG
>JAITMX010000209.1 GCA_031290775.1 Eubacteriales Family XIII. Incertae Sedis bacterium | reverse complement strand
TAAGTGCCGCAGAGCCGTTTCGGGCGGGAAATTTGTGATAAAATGAATGAGCCGCGTGTTTGTATTGCGTGTGCACGTATATCTGTGAAGGAACGTGATGTCAGACAACGAAAAAACATATGAGGAAACCTCGTTTGAGGAAATAAGGGATCGCATCGTCACGCTGCTCGACGCCAAAAAATACATCCGCGCGCGCGAGGCGCTGCTCTCGCTCAATGAAGCGGACGTGGCGGAAGTCATCGGGGAGACCGAAGACGAGCTCGGCATCGAGATGGCGATCATCCTGTTTCGCATGCTGCCGAAAGATGAATCGGCTGAGGTTTTTTCGCGCCTTTCCGCAGACGACCAGACCGGCATCATCGCGCGCATCACGGACAAAGAGCTCAAATCGATTATCGACGAGATGGATTTCGACGACTTGATTGACGTGCTCGAAGAGCTGCCGGCCTACTTGGTCGACAAAATTCTCGAAAAAACCACGAAGGAAGAGCGCAAACTCATCAACACATTCCTCAATTACCCGGAAGACAGCGCGGGCTCGCTCATGACGCCCGATTACATCACGCTCAAGCAGGACTGGACGGTCGGCGAAGCGCTTGCGCACATCAAAAAAGTCGGCATGGACAGCGAAACGGTCTATACCTGCTATGTCAAGGACCGCGGGCGCAGGCTGCTCGGCATCGTTTCGCTGCGGAGCCTTGTGACGCGGGACGAGGACGTGCCGATTGCCGAACTCATGGCCGGGGACGTCGTTTGCGTCAATGTATACGAGGACCAGGAGCAGGTCTCCGAGGACTTCACGAAATACGGCTTTCTCGCCATCCCCGTCGTGGACAACGAAAAACGCCTCGTCGGCATCATCACGGTCGACGATATCCTGCGCACGATCGAGGAAGAGACGACCGAGGACATCGAGCGCATGGGCGGCGTTATCGACAGCAGCGACAAAGAATATTTTGACAGCGGCATCCTGCACCAAGTCAAGAGCCGCCTGCCGTGGCTCATCCTGCTCATGGCGTCCGCCATGTTTACGGGCCTCGTTATCTCGCATTTTCAGCTGCAGCTCGAAAAGCTGCCGAGCCTCGCGATCTACCTGCCGCTGCTCATGGGGACGGGCGGCAACTCCGGCTCCCAAGCGTCCACCCTCGTCATACGGGGCCTCGCGCTCGGCGAGATCGAGCTGAAAGACGCGCCTCGCGTCCTGTTCAAGGAATTCCGCGTCGCCATCATCACGGCGGCTGCCCTTTCCGCGATCAACCTCGGCAAAATCATGCTGCTCGACCACCAAATCTTCATCATCGCGATCACGGTCTGCTGCTCGCAGATGATCGTCATCGTCCTCGCGAAGTGCCTCGGGGGCATGCTGCCTCTGCTCGCAAAGAAGATCGGCGTTGACCCCGCGCTCATGGCGGCGCCTTTCATTTCGTCGCTGACGGATACGTTTACGTGCTTTGTGTACTTCTCGCTTTCAACGATGATCCTCGCGCATATGTAGGGGCGCGCGGATAGATGGAAGAAATCACCCAGAAAGAAATCCGGGGGCTGTTTATCCGGAAACGGCGGCGCGATGCACACAAAGGCGACTTTGGGCGGGTGCTGCTCATCTGCGGCAGCAGGGGCATGGCGGGCGCGGCCATCCTTTGCGCAAGGGGCGCGCTGCGCGCCGGGGCCGGCCTCGTGGCCCTTTCCGTGCCGGACGAGCTCCTGCCGATTGTGCAGGCCGGCGTGCCGGAAGCCACGTGCGTAGGGCGAGGCGCCGAAGCGCTGTCACCGCAGCGGCTCGCCGCCGCAGGCGCGATCGCCGCGGGCCCGGGGCTCGGCGCCGGCCCCGAAGCGCGGGAGGCCATCTCCCGCCTGCTCGAAAACTACAGCGGGAAGCTCGTGCTCGACGCGGACGCGCTCAATGTTCTCGCAGGGCAAAACCGGAGGGACATTTTCTTCGGCGCAAACACCGTCATCACGCCTCACGCCGGCGAAGCGGCAAGGCTGCTCGGCATATCTGCGGCAGAGGTGCAGGCGGGCCGCGCGGAAGCGGCAGCCGCGCTCGCCGGCAAATACGGCTGTATCGCCGTGCTGAAAGGCGCGGGCACGCTCGTTGCGGCAGGCGCCGCAGAAGATACGCCCCCGCAAATTTTCATCAACACCACAGGCAATCCCGGCATGGCGACCGGCGGCAGCGGCGACGTCCTCACCGGCGTCATCGCCTCGTTTATGGCGCAAGGGATGGATTCATTGACAGCCGCGCGGGCGGGCGTTTACATACACGGCCTTGCCGGAGACCTCATGGCGAAGGAGCTCGGCGAGCGCGGCCTCACGGCGGGCGACCTGCCCCTCGGCGTCGCCAAAGCGCTGAAACAAATCGCGGAGTAGGGGAGCCAAGGCGAAATTTGCGCGGCCTCATCCCCCTGCCAGTGTTTTCAGCCGATCGCCGGCAATCCGGTAGACCGTCCACTCGTCCATCGGCTGCGCGCCCATCGAGAGGTAAAAATCGATACTCGGCTTGTTCCAGTCAAGGCACCACCATTCGAGCCGCCCGCAGCCCCGTTCCACCGCAATCCGCGCAAGCTCTGTGAACATCGCCCGGCCAACCCCTTTGCGGCGCTGCTCCGGCAGGACAAAGATATCCTCCACATAGATGCCGGCCCGGCCGAGAAAGGTCGAAAAATTGTGGAAGAACAGCGCGAAGCCGACTTCCTTGCCGCCCGAGACGGCGAAAATCACCTCGGCTTTCTTTTGCCCAAAAATCCATTCTTCCAAAACGTCCTCCGTCGCGGCCACCTCGTCGAGCATATCTTCATACTCGGCAAGCCGCTTGACAAAGTACAGGATCAGCGCCGTATCGCGCCGCTCCGCAAACCGAAACACCACCGCGCCGTTTTTCGCCCTTTCCGCGCCTTGTATATGATTCTGAGCCGATAGCTTTTTCGATAAATACACTTCGCTCCTTCCGATGGCACTGCTCAGTCTCTGAATTCAAATAACTTGTTGACCGGAACGCCCAAAACGCTCGCAATGTTGAAGATAGCGTCCAGCGATACCGCACAATCGCTGTTTTCGATACGTGACATATGGGTTCTGCTGATATCGGCAAGTTCGGCCAGCTTGATTTGCGACAAGCCCTTCCCTTTTCGATAGTAAGCGATATTCAAACCTAGCTTTTTATAGTCATCGTGAAACTTGGCATCCATATGCAAATTCACCTCGAATATAGCATATGGTAAAAAATAAGTTGAAACGACAACTTAAAATATATATAATGTTATATTACAAGTTATATATAAGTAAGTATGATAACGGATTGCGGCCGTTTCACAAAGAAGGAGTACAAAATGCGCGTATTGAGCAAGGCACAGGAAATATCACGGCTGATGCCGGAAGCAACGAAATCCATCAACAAGAAAGAGTTTGCCAATCAAGTGGCAGGAATACTTGCGGCTCCATACCAACCTTACGACGGCGGGATCGACCCATTTCAGGAGATTGAATTGCTCCGCCAATTGTCGGCGCAAAAAATCATCACGCCAAACGACCTGAACGTTCAGACGCAGATTCTCAGGTCAATGCCGGGCGGGGGCGCGGACGCCCCGCAATCCATGCAATCAAACCAAACACCGCCGTCTGCGCCCGCGCAAAACATTTATGTCACAAACCAACCGAGCGGGAATGGATTGGGAGTGGCAGCGTTGGTTTTGGGAATCATCGCAATAATCGGGGCATGGATACCGTTGTTGAATATTGTTTCACTCATTTTCGCAATCATTGCAATATGTTTGGGAATTCCGGCTTTGATTATTGGCATTGCAAAAGGACGGCCTAAAGGCTCAGCGATTGCGGGGCTCGCATTAGGCATCATTTCGGTTGTTGTGTTCTCAGCCAGTTATGTCGCGTTGGACACTTATCTTAACGAGGAAACCAAGCCGTTGATAGATCAAACAAATGGTGATAGCTATAGCTACGCACCAGAAAACGATTCTGCCAATGAAGAAGCGCCTGATGTGTTAATAAGCGATGGCGAATATAGTACAGACTACGCGGGGAATCCTGTTATCATAGTCAATTTTGAATGGACAAATACAACCGATAAAACAACAAGCCTGATATGGACTTACAATATTAAGGCCTACCAAAATGGCGTAGAGTTAGACGAAAGCTATTTTTCAGAGGATTGGCTCACAAGCAAAGAAGGCGTATCGGCAAGCTGGACCGACAGCTCAAAAGATGTCAAGCCCGGCGCTACAATCCAAACATCTATCGCGTATGAAATTGCCGACGAAGCAGCGCCCATAGAAATAGAAGTGAGCACTTTTTGGGATGTTGATAAAGTAGTCACGAAAAAAGTTTTCAGTATTGCGCCGATAGAGTAGAGATTATGACGCCGGACTTTGAGGAATGCTTGAATAATATTTTAAACAATATCCATGGAAATTGCGTGGACGTAAATTCCGGGGATTTGCATAGGCAGGTTGGCGGCTATCCGGGACGCAATCATCGAATGCCTGTATGCTGCGAAGTGATGTACGGAAAAATGAAAGGCGATGACGCAGTTCTTTCGGCACCGCCAAAGGGCAAGGGTGCGTCGCTGACAATCCGGTATTTCAAGCATAACAGGTAGCCGCCGCTTCAAACAAGGAATCCGTTGGTGTCAGGTTGCCGCATAACCCATAAGCAAAGACCCTATCGCTCCATATTTCGCATCATCACTTCCCGCAAAACGGCGTTGATTCTGCTTTGATAGCCTTTCCCAAAGGCTTTGAACCATGCCAGCACATCCGCATCCAAGCGGATCTGCACAGCTTTTTTCATAGGCCTGAAATATTCGGGATACCTCGGTTTCAAATTGCGAAGCTGTTCATCCGTCAACTCCGGGCAGTCCGAAATATCCCTATCCTGAAATGCCTTGATTTCAGCGATTCTTTCAGGCGTTAGTTGTTTTGAATTGCTCATAATACCTCTCCTCCTCTCGCGGCCTTGCCTTTCGTGCCGAAATAATCCTCACCCTATCGTTTCGGTCTGTATAGCACACATACAACACCAATACGCCCTGTAACATTCCAATACCGATGTTTCGGTATTCTTTTCCGATTGAATGGCCGTCATCATACAGCTCAATCATATTCGGGTCATCAAACAATGGAAGAATTTCATCAAATGCCAAACCATGTTTTTTCAAATTCACAAACGCCTTCTCCGTATCCCATTCAAACCGCCCGTCCTCGCTGACTATGCTCATCCCCATTGCGTTTCCTCTACATAATTGTATATACAATGCTAAGCATTGTCAAGTGAATTACATTTAATGGTAATTATATAATAATATTACATATTGTCAATAGAAGGTATTACTGCGGTACCGGCAGATTGACGCCGTCTCTCGCGGCATCGCGGCCACATTCTGACCGTTGGTTGGCAAAGTGTGAATAATATGTGTTTTAAGAATGATTCATGGCGGAATTTATGCGGTCGCATACCGACCGCAGGTTGGTAAAAAATGATATACTGATGGAAATTTCATCGCAAGGCGCAAGAGAGGATTTGGAAGGCATTATGAACAGTGACAAGGTCAAGAACGGCGCTTCGGGCGCTTCCACGAGAGCGCTCTTTTACGGCATGGGCTATACGCGGGCCGAAATCGACAGGCCGATCATCGGCGTCGTCAATTCGCAAAACGACATCGTGCCCGGCCATATGCTTTTGGACCGCATCGCGGGCGCGGCGCGGGACGGCATTTTGATGAGCGGCGGCACGCCCGTCGAGTTTCCGGCTATCGCGATTTGCGACGGCATCGCCATGGGCCACGAAGGCATGAAGTACCCGCTCGCGAGCCGCGAGCTCATCTGCGACTCCATCGAGGCGATGGCAATCGCCCACCAGCTCGACGGCCTCGTGCTCATCCCCAACTGCGACAAAACGGTGCCCGGCATGCTCATGGCCGCCGCGCGCCTCAACATCCCGGCCATCCTCATCAGCGGCGGTCCGATGCGCGCGGGTTATGCCGAAGGGCGCGCGCTCGATTTCAATTCCATTATGGAAAAGATCGGCGCCTACCGGGCCGGCGAAACGACGGACGAAGAGCTTGAAAACGTCGCGCTGGGCGCCTGCCCCGGCTGCGGCAGCTGCTCCGGCCTCTTCACGGCAAACTCGATGAACTGCCTGACGGAGGCCCTCGGCATGGGCCTGCCCTACAACGGCACGGCGCTCTCGGACACGGGCGAACGCATCCGCATGGCAAAGACAGCCGGCATCAAGATTATGGAATTGGTCCATAATAATTTGCGGCCGCGCGATATTTTGACGGAGAAGGCGTTTTTGAACGCGATGACCGTGGACATGGCGATGGCCGGATCGACAAACACCGTCCTGCACCTGCCGGCCATCGCGCACGAAGCGGGCCTCAAACTCGACCTCGACGACTTCGACGCGGCCAGCGCGCGCACGCCTTACTTGGCAAAGCTCAGCCCAAGCGGCATCCACCATATGGAAGACCTGCACCGCGCGGGCGGCATCCCGGCGCTCATGAACGAGCTGTCAAAGAAAGGCTTCATCATCAAGGACATCCCGACGGTCACGGGCCATCCCGTCGGCGAAAACATCGCCCACTCCCCGGTCTTGGACTACGAGGTGATCCGCCCCATCGAAACCCCCTACCGCGACCGCGGCGGCCTCGCCATCCTATACGGCAACCTCGCGGCGTCAGGCGCGGTCGTCAAGGAGTCGGCGGTCGCCCCCGAAATGCTCACGCACTCCGGCCCCGCCGCAGTCTTCAACTCCGAAGACGAGGCGACGACGGCCATCCTCGGCAAGCGGATCAAGCCGGGCGACGTGATTGTCATCCGCTATGAGGGCCCCAAGGGCGGCCCCGGCATGCGCGAAATGCTCGGCCCCACATCGACCATCGCGGGCATGGGCCTCGACAAGGAAGTGGCGCTGCTCACGGACGGGCGCTTTTCCGGCGCGTCGCGCGGCGCGTCCATCGGCCACATCAGCCCCGAAGCGCTCGCGGGCGGCACAATCGCCCTCGTGCAAAACGGCGACATCATCGACATCGACATCCCGGGCCGCAGCCTCTCCGTCCGTCTTTCGGACGAGGAGCTAAAGGCGCGGCGGGCGGCGCTCGTGCACCCGGAGCCGCGCGTCAAGGCCGGCTACCTCGCAAGGTACGCAAGGCTCGTGACGTCGGCCAACACCGGCGCGGTGCTGGAGTAAGGCGCAAGTACCGCTCAACAAATTTCACAGGTTCAAAACCGGGAGAGTGACAACCGCCTTTCCAATGTATCTCGTATTGGCCAGACGCAACGGCGCAAAATTGCTCACCTGCGATCAGCGCCTGCAAACGCTATATTCCTCATTCTGACGTCTGCCCGTTTTTTACCAACCTGCAGCCGGTATGCGACCGCGCAAATTTCGCCATGAATCATTCTTGGAAACATAATTATTCACACTTCTCACGCGGCCGATTTCACGGTCATCGCGCGTAGGAAAGCGGCGGGTCCATAACGTCCAAGTCGCCCGGCTCAAACATATATTTGGCGTCGAGCTTGCTCAAAGAATCGTATGCGGGAACATACACGAAAAAGGACGACCATGGCTCCGATTCCGTGTTTTCAATGTCCACTTTCAGCAGCAAAAGCGTCACCGGGCCGTCTGCCCCCGGCTGGAGCAGGAATCCGGCGGCGGTGGCCGCAGAGGCGGACATGGACGGGGCCTCCGGCTCATACAGTTTTTTCACATTTGCCGTGAGCGCGGCGTTGTCCAGACCAAGCCCATCCATAACCTCTTGGAGAGCCAGGAATTTATTTTGCCTTTTGTCAAAATTGTAGCTATACAGATCACCGTCCGTCCCATAACTCGGATACGTGCTGCACGTCGTGACGATTTGCAGGTAATCCTCGCTTGTGAAAGGATAGGATTTGATCTCGATCCATTCGCCGTCCGCGTGGTTTTTTTCAAAGTCCGCGTAGCGCTGCCCGATTCCGGACCCGACGGCGCTGTTCAGCGAATCGACTTCCGGGTTCTCCCCGCCGGAATTTTCCAACGTGAGGATCTCAACAATATTGTCGCCCGAGTATTCCTGCGTCACTACGCTGATGGCAATTTTGGAATTGCCCGCAGCCTCGCCGCCGCCGCCCGCGCTTCCGCCGCCGCTGTCCCCGCCGCAACCCGCGCCCAAGAGCAGCGCGAGCACCGATACCGTAATCATTGAAATGATATGCGTTATTTTTTTCATGATATTTTCTCCTTTGTTTTTGATAACCCCCATGTATCATCAACCTTGCCTCTATTATATTCCCTTGCCCGCAAATTTCAATGGCGGCAGAGAAAAAACATCCGGCAGACTTCCCCGCCGGATGTATTGTTTTCTTGCAGGACACTCCTTTGACTACCTGTCCAGGCTGCCCGGTCTTCCCGCACGTTTATAATAACACGAGACATTATTTTAATACAATGATTTCCGCATTTTTTGCATTTTTTGAAATAAAAATAAGCCGCCGGGTTACAGTGTTAATATAGGCATCTGGATTTCGGGTCGGGGTCCGGAATCACAGAGGTGACGGCAGTTTTTATGTTATAATAATTTATCGTTTTTCGATAATTTTTTGTTGACAAGCAATATTATTTGATGTTATGCTCCTGTATAAAAGAAAGGGGCGTGTGCTTTTATGTGGACAAAATCAAACTCTGCCACCCTGTCATTGGCCTGTACGCGTGTGCTTATCTTTGCCGTCGTCGCAATCGCGGTTTCCTTGCCGTTCCTGCTCACGGGCGGTTTTTATGGGTCGCATGCGGACGGGGGCGTCCTTTACGAATATATGCCGGCGGAAACGGTCCGCGCCGTCTTCATCTGCGCCTATATTTGCTTTGCGCCCACGATGGTCGCCCTGTTCTCGCTTGACAAGCTGCTGACAAATATCCGAAAAGAGATTGTCTTTGACCGCGCCAACGTCAAAGGCCTGCGCATCATTTCGTGGTGCTGTTTCATCATCGCGATCGTCATGCTCTGCGGCTGGCCCTTTATCTCGTTTGTCTTGGCCTTCGTGGCGGCAGCCGCGGCGTTTTTCGGCATCCTCATGCGCGTCGTGAAAAATGTCATCGACGCCGCGTGCGAGATCAAAGCCGAAAACGATTTCACGGTGTAGGGGATAGATGGTCATGGGAATCACGATCAATCTGGATGTCTGCATGGCAAAGCGCAAGATGTCCGCGGGGGAGCTCGCCGAGCGCGTCGGCATCACGCCCGCCAACCTTTCGATATTGAAGAACAACAAGGCGAAGGCCATTCGGTTTTCGACGCTCGAGGCGCTGTGCGAGGCGCTGGGCTGCCAGCCGGGGGATATCCTCGAGTATGATGGCGGCAAGATGAAGATGAAAGTTGTGATTAGAAATGAATGAAAATATGATTCAAAGCCCATACTGCGCCCCCTACACGCGGCCCACGCGGCAGCCCTACGCCTTCGCCGCAGGCGACGTCCCATTCGCCTGCTTCTGCCTCGCGCTCGGCTTCCTCTGCTGGGAGTGGCAGCTTGGCGCCGTCTTTTCCAATTTTCTGATCCTCATGATTGCGCTCATCGGCACCGCCGTCTACCTGCGCGCGCGAGGCCTGCGCCAAACCCGCCGCAGCGCCTGCGCCCTCGCCGTCTGCATTCTCGGCGCACTGCCCTTCCTGCTCTACGACGCGACCCCCTTGGGCCCGCTGCTGCTGCTTTTCGACCTTTTCGCCTGTCTGTATTGGGTCTGCGTCACTGCGGGGGCTTCCGTCGAAGCGCGCCTTTCGGGTTTTGTCCTCACCGACTGGGCCAATCAGGTATTTGCAGTGCCCCTGTCCAATTTCCTCGGATTTTTTGCGGGCATCAAGTCCGCCTCGAAAAACACGAAGCGCGGCAAATCCGTGCTCATCGGCGCGGCCGGCCTCTGCGTCGCGATTCCGATTATTATCGGCGTCACATCCCTGCTCATCCGGGCGGACAGCGGTTTTGAGCGGTTCGCGGACGATTTTTCAAAGTGGGCATCATTAGACGACATCGGCGTTTACCTGCTTGAACTCCTCGGCGGCATCCCCATCGCCTGTTATATCTTTGGCGCTGTCTACGGCAATTCGCATGGGCGCTATACGGCACTGCTCACAAAGGAAAGCGCCGAGCAGGGGCTCGCGCGGGCGCACCGCATCCCGCGCCCCGCGATTCTCGCGCCGCTTGCCGCCCTCTGCGCCATTTATATCCTCTTCATGGCCGTCATGGGCGTCTACCTGTTTTCCGCTTTTGCGGGCGAGCTGCCGGACGGCTTCACCTACGCCGAATATGCGCGCAAAGGCTTCTTTGAGCTCTGCGGCGTCGCGGCCATCAATCTTTTCATCCTCGCCTTCGCCTACAGCTTCGCAAAACGCGAGGCCGGTGAGTATCCAAAGGGGCTCAGGCTGCTCACGGGCCTGCTCTGCGTGACGACCGAGCTTTTGGTCGCGACGGCCTTGAGCAAGATGCTGCTCTACATCGGCGCCTACGACCTCTCCCGCCTGCGCGTCTATGTGCTTTGGTTTCTTGTCCTGCTGTTTGCCTGCTTCGCCATCCTCATTGTCTGGCATATCAGGCCGTTTGACGCGGGCCGCCCGATCACGGTTGCCGCCGTCTGCCTCTTCCTTGCCCTCGTTCTCGCGAATACGGACGGGCTCATCGCCAAATACAATGTTTGGCAGTACGAAAACGGCCATACCAAGAGCATCGATTTTTCCATGCTGTCCGGTTTGTCGGATGCCGCCCTGCCGTATCTCGACGATTTGGCCAACAACACGCGGAGCGAACACATCCTCAACAGTGCCGCGCACGAATACATCCGCAAAAGCGTCGGAGAAGGGCTTGAAACCCGCCCGCGTTACTATCAGAGAGGCATGCTGTCAGGCGACGGAGACCGCTTCAGGCGCTGGAACATCCAGTCCGCAATGGCGCAAAAATACCTGCCGGATTAGATAATCCCTTGGCCTGCCAACAGCGAAATTTCCCGGATACAGGATCGCAAAATATTACTCCGCTTCGTCCTGCGGCGGCAGTTCCCCAAACAGGATTGCAAGGTAGTCGCGCCTGCTGTAAAGCACACGGTCGATATAGGCGCCATCCCCTATCTGATGATAAAAAACAAGATAGTTGCCACTGACGAGAAAGCGATAATCGCCTGCATTTTCATAGTACGCCGACAATGCCGCACCCATGCGCGGCAAATCGGCAAGCGCCTCGGCCCAGTCTTGAATTTTCTCCACTGTGCAAAGCGCGGCCGCAGGATTTTTCAGGTTGTTTGCGATATAGTCGCCGATTTGTTCCAAATCACGGATTGCAGCCTTTGGGTAGTTGGCTTTACCCACTATAGCGCCCCTTGAAATGCGCCCTTGCTTCCTTCGCAGAAGCCCACCCGTTTTCCTCGCCGGAACGACGCCCTTCGTCTAATTCCGCTTTTAGCATCCGCCATGCAAGCATTTTCTCGTATTCTTTGTATTCTTCGATATCCAACACGGCGTAGCGTCCATGACCATTCTTTGTCAAGAAGACCGGCGTCCCAACGGCGACATCGCGCAGCACTTCGCCATAATTCCGCAAATCAGAGATCGGTTTAATATTTGGCATCACATCAACACCTTTTCAAATAGAATACGGCAATTTGTCTTAAAATTCAACTGTGAATTTTAAGACACTGTGAATTTTAAGACAAATTGAATATTATTGCTGCCAAAGTAACTGTTCAGACTTGCCTCGTCATTGCGAGCGAAGCGAAGCAATCCAGTGGATAATAGATTGCCGCGGTCGCTGCGCTCCCTCAGTCACTTTCACAAAATCAAAGATTTTGGAAAGTGTTGCATAAGGTCTTCTTGCCTTTTTTCCACCCGCTTCAGCGGGTAATGGAAAAACGGA
>JAITMX010000137.1 GCA_031290775.1 Eubacteriales Family XIII. Incertae Sedis bacterium | reverse complement strand
CGCTCACGTCCGGCGTGGGGCGCAGGGTCGCGGTGCCGGGCACAAAAACCGAGGCGCTCGGCATGATGGGCCAGCCGCTGAACGCGCTCTATGCCGCGGCCTACCGCCTGACGGACCCCCGCACAAAGCTCATCGCATCCGTGCATTCCGAATTGATGGCGAACAGCGGCAGCAATCTCTCATGGTCGGAAGTCGGGAGCAACCCGCGCGATACACACAAAAAAACGGAGAGGGGCGGGCGGGGGCGGACGATTGAAGATATCAAGCGGATCTTCGAGGAGTCGGGGTGGCAAGTGCGGAAAGGCCCCTCGCCGGGATGGACGGAGTAGCCATGGACGCGGCTCGGTACGCATATTGACCAAGCGATTGCCCATCCTTGCCTCATTTCTGCCGCTGATCGTGCTGATGGCCATCGCCTATATCTGGCCGGTCGCCGCCATCATCCGCGGCAGCTTTTCGGACGAGGCCGGCCTGTTTGCCGGCTGGCAAAATTACGCGGATGTGCTCGGGTCTTATTATTTCCGGGATTCGCTTTGGTTCTCGCTGCGCGTGTCTTTGATTTCCACCTTCCTCTCTGTCGCGCTGGCGGCCGTTCTGGCGATGGCGCTGCGGGATACTTTTGCGGGCAAAAAAATCGCGCTCTTCCTCAGCCAGTACAATCTGTCCATCCCGCGCATGGCGGCGGCGATGATTATGGTATTCCTGCTCTCGCAGACCGGGCTGGCCTCCGCCGTCTCCCACGCGTTGGGCTTCACGGAATCCGTGGGCGACTTCCCCTGGCTCGTGTATGACGCGAATGGGAAGGGGCTCATCATCGTATTTGTATGGAAATTTTTCCCATATATCTGCATTTCCATGCTTGGCGTCCTGCAAGGCGCGTCCTTGGAGTATGAGCAGCAGGCGGCCACGCTGGGCATCGGCAAATGGCGGCGCTTCTTTTTCGTAGTCCTGCCGACGGCCGCCCCCGCCATCGCCGTGTCCTCGATCTTGGTGTTCGCCGCGTCTTTCGGCGACTATGAGGCGCCGGCGATCCTCGGCTCGGCGCAGGGGCGCAGCCTGTCGGTCATGCTTTACCTCAAATATGTCGACCCCGATATGCGCGACCGCCCGGAAGCCTTTGCCATCATGGTCCTCATGGGCCTCGTGCTCATGGCGGCCATCGTCACATGCCGCCGGCTGGCGGCGGGGGGCGCGAGGAAACGCGGCCTATGACGATGCGGGCCAGGAATAGGATGATAATAATCACAGTCGCTTTCGTGGTATTGCTGCTGCCTTTGATACCGCTTTTGATGTGGTCGTTTGCCACCTTCTGGCGGTGGCCGGCGATTGTCCCCGCGTTTGACGGCGGTTACTGGCCCCGGCTTTTTTCAGACACGCGTATCCTGCCGGCGCTTCGGAACAGCCTGGCGCTTTCCGCGCTCGTCACCTTCCTTTCCATAGCCCTGGGTTTTTTTGCGGCCAAAAATCTGGGGACGCGGAACTTCCGCGGCAAGCGCCTGATCGAGTTTTCGCTGCTCATCCCGACCTTTGTGCCGCAGATTGCCATCGTTTTCGGCATGCAGACGGTGTTTATGAAATTGCTGCTCTATTCAAACTTCCCCGGCCTTGTGGCCGCGCATTTGGTTTTTTATCTGCCGTATACGACGCTGCTGCTTGCGGCTGTTTTTGAAAACTACGATACCGCCCTGGAAGACCAGGCGCGCACCCTTGGCATAGGCCGGCTGAAAACGATGCTTTTCATAACGCTGCCGGCGGTGCGCTCCGGCGTGATCGTCACCGCCGTATTCTGCTTCATCGGCACATGGTCGGTGTACCTGCTCACCAACGTGATCGGCGACCCCCATTTCAAGACGCTGCCAGTCGTTATCTTCCCATTGGTCTCGGTCGGCAACAATAGCTATTCCATGGTCTCGGTCGCCATCATTCTTTATATCCTGCCAATCCTCATCATCCTGATGGCGGCTTCAAAGGCATTGGCGGATTCGCGGCTCGGCGCAAGGAAAGGGGCCATTTGATGGGCTGCCTCGAGCTGACCGACATCGTAAAAACCTATCGCGGGGCGGCGGAGCCGGCGCTCCGGGGGCTGAACCTGTCGGTGGAGGAAGGCGAGATCCTCGCGATACTCGGCGTCTCCGGCTGCGGCAAGACCACGGCGCTGAAAGTCGTGTCCGGGCTGGAGCGGCAGGACAGCGGCCATGTGGCGCTGGGCGGGCAGGAGATGGACGGCCTTGCGCCGGAAAAGAGGCCCATCGCCATGGTCTTTCAGAAAAGCCTGCTCTTTCGGAATATGACCGTAGCGGAAAACATCAACTTTGCGCCACGCATAGGCCGCGGCATGGGCAAAAAACTGCTCGCGCAAAAAACAGGCGAAATGCTGGAATTGATGCAGCTTGGCGGGCTGGGCGGCAAGCGCGCCACCGAAATTTCCGGCGGGCAGGAGCAGCGCGTGTCCCTCGGCCGCGCCCTCATGACAGAGCCAAAACTGCTGCTTTTGGACGAGCCGCTCAGCGCGCTCGACCCCGGCCTGAAATTGGCGTTGGAAGCGCACATCCAGGAAGTGAACCGGAAACTCGGCACGACGATGCTGTACGTCACGCACGACCAAAAGGAAGCCACCCGCATCGCAAGCCGCATCGCGCTCATGCAAAACGGCCGCATCGTCCAGTGCGCGAAGCCGCAGGATTTTTACGCAAAGCCTGCCACGAAACAGGTCGCCGAATTTTTCGGCTGGGAAAATTTCATACCGGCCCGCAAGCGCGGCGCCCTCGTCAGCAGCCCCCTCGGCGAATTTGCGATTGAGGGCGCGGCGGCGGGAGACGGCGGCGTGCTGCTGTGCGTCCGACCCGAAGCCGCGACGGAAATCGGGCGCGGCCGCATCAAGGCCGTCGTGCGCTCCGTTTTGCCGCAGGGGATAGAAACCGTCTACGAAACGGACTGCTCCGGCGCACGTCTAAAACTATCCCTGAATATGCGCCACAGCTTCAGCGCCGGAGAAGAAATACGGTTTGACATAGACCCGCAAATGGTCTGGTGCGTCGCGGCGGACCGCGTCGTCATTTAACAGCGTCAAGAACCTTTTTCATGTCGATTTTGAATCCGGGGAAAATCCCGACCGGCACTTCTTCGTCCCATCCGAAGGTGATTTGCTCGTCGCGGCCGGCGCCGCGGCCGATGTGAACCCGGACAATATGGTTCTCGGTATCGACAAGCCAGCATTCCAAAACGCCGGCTTTCATATATTTGCCGAGCTTCAATACGGTATCGTAATTCTTCGTTGACGGGGAGAGGACCTCAATGACCATATCCGGCGCGCCGACCACGGCCTTATCGCCGATTTTCGATTTATCGCAAACGATGATCAGATCCGGCTGGACTACGGTATCGTCCGCTTCCCCGGCATTGAGCCGCACGTCAATCGGGGCCCGGAACGCTTTGCAAGATTTCCCGTCAAGATACCGGTCTATTTGCCGCCCAATCTCGCCGACGACGCCCTGGTGCATCGGGGTCGGCGCGGGCGCCATCATATAGGGGACGCCGTCAATCAGTTCGTATCTCTCGTCCTCGTCCCAAGACAGATAGTCCGTGTAGGTATAATATTCATCGACTTTCAGCGCATTCGCCATCACGCAGCTCCTTTGTTGTAAATCCGTGGTTTTGTAAATCTGCAATCCAACATCTCAATATGTCAAACTCAGTCTACCACAGAATATTTTGATTGCCAATCATGTGTCGCGCAAAAAGCCGTGTCTATTGCAGTTTCGGTAACTATTCAGACATCAGCTAAAATAATGTCATTCCCGGGCGTGCCTTTTTTCCACACGCTTTAGCGTGTAATGGAAAAACGGACACGGTAGACGACCACGGTAGAGTGCCACGCGGCAAAGCCGCTGCACTCCTCGATGTGCGAGGTACAACGGAGCTGA
>JAITMX010000202.1 GCA_031290775.1 Eubacteriales Family XIII. Incertae Sedis bacterium | reverse complement strand
TCCGCCTGACTGCGTTGCAAAGCCTCGCCGTACTACCAGTACGGCTACGTTTTGCGCCTTGTCAGCCGAAAAAAATCCTGCGCCAAATTTGTCCACTTTATTTTTCACCACTTCCTAAGCGGCCACTCGGCGCGTTTGCCAAACGCTGCTGTAGGATAGATGTATATGCCGTCAAGATCGTCGGCGAGGGAACGAATTTCCCTGTTCTCGGAATAGAAGCTGGCATCCACCGGATCAAAGGGCGTGAGGCCGGCCGGGGCGGATGCGCTTTCGTAACGAAGCAATCCGATATCTATGTTTGCCGTACGCTCTTTCAGCAAATCCACATCATCCTGCGTCAGGCCGCCGGGCTTGGTGCTGAATGCATATACGCAATAATTGTTGTCTTCGTATCGATCCTCATGAACCGGCACATTTTCCGTAACGCCGCGAATTTTGGAACCGCTGAAAATTTTCATGGATTCTTTGATTTGCTTCCCTTTGAAAGCGCCCGGGATTATGCTCTTCCATCCGGCTTCTGTCAACAACTGCTGTTCCAAATGCTTCGCATCCATATCCGCACCTCTTTTCTTTCCAATAACGACAATTCCATTCTACAACCATTCTACAAAATTTATCGGATTTTGCATTATTTTTTCCCTGTAAATTTTATCACGTAAATTTTATGCGTAAATTTTATCAGTAAATTTACTCGTAAAGTTACAGTTCGCACCCTAACCGTCAGACGTAGAGTGCCACGGCAGACGACCAGCCGTCAATTTGCTTTGCAAATTGGGTTAGGACTGTCATTGCGAGCGAAGCGAAGCAATCCAGGGGATAATGGATTGCTTCGCTTCGCTCGCAATGACGGCGGGGGTGTGAACTGCAACCTCGTAAATTTTATCCGTAAATTTACTCGTAAAGTTTACCCGTAAATTTTTTAAATTTTATCACTTATTCCCCGAAAACTTTCATTTGCGCGCGCGGGGTGTTTGCCGTATAATATCAAGGCGCTTCAAAGAGGCGCGGCAGAGAATTGAATAGAGGGGCATGCGCCCCGACTCTCTGTGCCGGGAAAACCGGCGCCATTCAGCCCGGAGGGAGGTGAAACAGTGAACAGCTATGAGATTTTGTTTGTCATCGCGAACGCGCTTGACGACGAAAAAAAGGAAGCTGCCGTTGAGGCCGTAAAAGGCATCATCGAAGACGGCGGCGGCGAAGTGACGCGGGCCGATGTCATCGGCACGCGCAGGCTTGCTTATCCCATCGAAAAGAAAACCGAAGGCTACTACGTGCTTGTTGAATTCAACGCGCCCGCAGATCTGCCCAAAGAGCTCGACAGAAGGCTCAGGATTTCCGACGATGTGGTACGGCATATCATCATCAGCAAAGATGAGAAATAGAGGTGTGATATGAATGTTGTGATTTTGATAGGCAATCTTGCACGGGATCCCGAAAAGAGCTATTCAAGCAACGGTATGGCCGTGACAAGATTCACGCTTGCCGTCAATCGGATTACGAAGAAAGAAGGGGCGGATACCGCAGACTTCATTCGCGTTGTCGCGTTTGACAAGCAAGCTGAGTTTGTGGAGCGGTATTTCAAAAAAGGCGGCAAAATTGCCGTGGAAGGACGGATACAGACCGGCAGCTATGATGACAAAGATGGCAAGAAGGTCTACACCACGGATGTGATTGCCAATCGCCTTGAGTTTGTCGAGCGCAAAGAGCAGAGCGAGGGCGGCTGGCAAGGCGGCGCGTCCGGCGGCTATTCCAAGCAGGGTGGCGGGGGCGACTCATTTGGCAGCCAGTTTGAAAACAAAGGCGCAGCGCCGGCCCCGGATGCGGCCCCGGACGGCTTTGCGGAGATCGACGAAGGCGACGACATGCCGTTTTGACGGAATGCCTGCACAGAAAACAAACGACTGGATTCCGGGCCGGGCCCCTTTAGGGCACAAACGCCCGGGATGGCACAAGTAAGGAGAAAACATTATGGAAAAACAAAGACGTCCGGGCGGACTGCGGCGCAAAAAAGTATGCCCGTTCTGCACGGACAAAACGACCAAGATCGACTATAAGGATGCCGATCTGCTCGGCAAATACATCTCCGAGCGCGGCAAGATCATGCCCAAGCGCATGACCGGCGTTTGCGCCATCCACCAGCGCGAGCTGGCGACGGCCATCAAGCGCGCGCGCGTCGTGGCGCTGCTCCCGTATGTGAGAGACTGATTGTGGGCCTGAGCATCCTTGTAAAAATCGTAAGGCCCTACATCATCGCGGCGATCGCCTGTATCGGCATGATGGGCGTGTTGCGCCTGCTCGACGTATCGTGGTACTACGTGTACCCGAGCGCGTTTGCGGCTTACGGCGTTTTCGCGGGCATCTTTTTTGCCGTGCAGAAAAAACTCGTCGCCCGGCTGCTCACCACCACGCACGACGAAATAGAAGAAACCTTGCGTTTCTCAGTCGCGAACAATCCATTGCCGCTCTGCCTTGTAAACGGCGAGGGCGGGATCGCGATGGCAAACGAAAAATTCAAAGCGATTTTTCCCGACGCAAAGATTTTCAAAACCGGGATTGCCGAGATTATCGGCGCCGAAAGCGTGGAAGCCCTGCGGGCCGAACCGGATGCCGAGGCGCGCGTGGCGGCCGGGGACGCGAAATACAGCGTACGCGCCGTATATGTGAGCCACGACCAAAAAAGCGGCGCCATGTACTTCTTTTTCGATGTAACAAGGTATGAGGAGCTGAAACGGCTTTACGAGGACGAAAAACCTGTCTGCCTGTATTTGGTCATCGACAACTACGAGGATATCCTGCAGGCGTCGCCGGACCAGACGCGCTCCATGCGCGCGGCCGCCATCGAAAACACAGTGCGCGAATTTGCCAAAAACCTCGAAGGCGCATTGCTTCGCTACCGGGACGCTTCCTATCAGATCGTCTTCGCGCGGAAGCATTACCGGCAACTCGAAGAGGGGAAATTTTCGATCCTCGATATGGCGCGCGACCTCGAAAACGACGCGGACTTTCCGACGTCGTTCAGCATCGGGATCGGGCTTGCGGATTTGCCCGCGCTTGCCGAGGAGTACGCGGATTACGCGCTTGACCTCGCGAGGGGCCGGGGCGGCGACCAAGCGGTCGTGAAAACCGCAGATCGCGTGACATATTTCGGAGGCCGCGTACAGGTGATCGAAAACCGCAGCAAAGGCAAGTCGCGCGTCATGTCGCACGCAATCCGCCAGCTCGTCAGCGAATCGGCCGGCATCATGATTATGGGGCACAAACACGCGGACATCGACTCGTTCGGCGCGTCGGTCGCGCTATACCGCATGGCGGCGACGCATGGCAAAGAAGCGGTCATCGTGCTGTCAGGCTACAACCACTCGCTCGACGAAGTGGTGAGGCTCGCAAAAGAGAGCGGCAATTATCGCTTTATGACGGGCGAAGAAGCGTTCCTGACGATCAGCAAGGGTACGCTGCTCATTGTGATCGACACGCATACCCCGGACATGGTCGACTACCCGGCTCTGCTCGAAAAAGCCGACAAAAAGATACTCATCGACCACCATCGCAAACGCGAAAGCATGATTGAGGGCACGACGCTCACCTATATGGAGCCAAACGCCTCGTCAACCTCCGAGCTTGTCACAGAGCTTTTGCAATTCGACGAGGACATCCGCAAACTGAACAAATTTGAAGCGGAGCTGCTGCTCGGCGGGATATTTATCGACACAAACAGCTTTTCCGTCAAGACGGGGTCACGGACTTTTGAGGCGGCGGCGTGGCTGCGCATGAACGGCGCCGAAACGACAAGCGTGCGGCAGTTCCTGAGAAACGACATGGAAGATTTCCGGCAGCGGGCCAGCATCACGGCCAATGCGGAGTTTACAAAGGACGGCATCGCGATTTCGAGAAGCGACGGCAAGCACGACAACGCGCAGATCATCATCGCGCAGGCGGCCGACGAGCTGCTCGACATCAAAGGCATCCGCGCGAGCTTCGTCGTTGGCGCGACAAAAAAAGAAGTGGTGATCAGCGCCCGGTCGCTCGGCGACCTGAACGTGCAGGTCATCATGGAAAAATTCGGCGGCGGCGGGCATCTGACGATGGCGGCGGCGCAGATAACAGGAGAGGCCATTGACGGGACCATCAGCAAATTAAAAAAATTCATTCGCGAAGCGGAAGGAGAAACAAAATGAAAGTAATACTGTTAGAGGACGTAGTCGGCGCGGGCGGCGCGGGCGACGTGGTCGAGGTGAAGAACGGGTACGCGCGCAACAAGCTGCTCCCGTCGGGCGTCGCGATCGAAGCGAGCAAGACCAATATGAAAACGCTCGAACATCGGCGCGCAAAGATTGCCGCCAAGAGGACGGCGGACAAGGAAATGGCACAGGCGCTCGCCGTCCGCATCGAGGGCAAGCAGGTCGATTTCACGGTCAAGGCCGGAGACTCGGGCAAGCTCTTTGGCTCGATCACGGCGGCAGACATCACCGCCGCCATAAGCGCCGTGCTCGGCTTTGAGCTTGACAAGCGCAAACTCCTGCTTGACGCGCCGGTCAAAATAGTGGGCCTGCACGATGTCAGGTACCGCGTCTATCCCGAAGTCGAAGCGACGATCAAGGTCAACGTCCTGTCTGAGGGCGCGCCCATACTGCCCCCGGCCGAGGTTTTGAAAGACACGTACGCAGACGCGGACCTCGAAGACGAGGAGGCGGGCGAGGACGAAGGCAGCTATGTGTACGATGCGTCGGAAGCCGCCGCAGACGTGGATAGCGCGGACGCCGAGGATGCGGAAGCCGCCGGCGCGGAAGCGGACGAGGACGCCTGGGCAAATGCCTGAGAAGCCCCGGCCACACAACGCGGACGCGGAACAGTCGGTGCTTGGCGCCGCGCTGCAAAACGCATACGCAGCGGACGAAGCGGCGGAAACGCTCGGGGAAAACGATTTTTTCAGCCGTGAAAACGCCGAGGCCTTTGCCGCAATCAAGGAGCTTGTAGATACAGGGAAGCCTGTCGATCTCATCACGGTCGCCGAAACGCTCAAACGGCGCGGCATGCTCGAAGCCGTCGGCGGCAACCGATATCTCGCGGAGCTCGTTTCGGCAGTGCCGGCCCCGTCCAATATCCGCCATTACGCGGACATCGTGCGCGAGCACTCGACACGGCGCAGGCTCATTGAGTGTTCGGAAAGCATCATCGAAAAAGCCCATACAGGCGAAGATGAGGCGCTGGCCGTGCTCGATTACGCCGAACGCGAGATCCTCGAAATCGGCCGCAGCGGGCAAAAGGAAGACTACTACGCGCTCGGGGACGTGGTAAAAGGAAACATCGCGCGCATGGAAGAGCTTTCCAAGCTCAAAGCGGGCGAGTTGACGGGGTTGACGACGGGGTTCAAAGACATCGACAAACTGACGCTCGGCCTCCAGCCGTCGGATCTTATCATCCTCGCGGCGCGGCCGGGCATGGGCAAGACCTCGCTCGCGCTGAACATCGCGCTGAACGCGGCGCTGAAGGCGCAGGCCGTCGTCATGGTTTTCAGCCTCGAAATGTCCCGGGCGTCGCTTGGGCAAAGGCTGCTCTCCTCACACGCGGAGATCGACTCCATGCTGATTCGAAGCGGCCGGGCCGTCAGGGACAAAAACAAGGCGGCCAAGCTCGGTGAGGCCGCAGATGAGCTTGGCAAGGCAAAGATCGTGATCGACGATACTTCGGCCATCCAGATCAGCGAGATCAAAAACAAATGCAGGCGGCTGAAAGCGAAAGAAAGCCGGCTCGACCTCGTAGTCGTAGACTATCTGCAGCTCATGGATTTCGGCGGCAGCGGCAAGGCGTCGGCGCGGCCGGAAAACCGGCAGCAAGAGATCGCAACGCTGTCGCGCATGCTCAAACAGCTCGCGCGCGATATCGACTGCCCTGTGCTTGTCCTGTCGCAGCTCTCGCGCGCGGTAGAGCAGCGCGGCGGCCATAGGCCCGTACTCGCGGACCTGCGCGAATCGGGCGCAATCGAGCAGGATGCCGACATCGTCATGTTCATCTATCAAGACGAAGACAGAGGCGACGGCGACGGGCCCGATGTCAATCTGACGCGGCAGCTGTCCATCGCAAAGCACAGAAACGGCGAGACCGCCGTGCTCACGCTAAGGTGGCTCGGCGCGTTTACGAAATTCGGCAATTACGACGCTTCGGCGGACTGGTTGGTCAACATGGACGCACCGCCGCCTGCGGCGGGGGCTGAAGAGGAAGATGAGTTTCCACTGTAGGAAAAACAAAGGAGCAAACGCAATGCCAACGGCAGCAGTCATCGGTTCCCAATGGGGGGACGAAGGAAAAGGAAAAATCATAGATTATCTTGCGACGCGCGCGGACATGGTCGTGCGCAGCCAGGGGGGGAACAACGCGGGCCATACCGTTGTTGCGGACGGGAAAAAACATGCGCTGCATCTGATCCCGTCGGGCGTGCTCAATCCGGCTGCGGACAATATCGTCGGCAACGGCGTCGTGCTCGACCCCGAGGGGTTTTTCGATGAGCTCGATTCATTGTCAAGCCAGGGCATTGACACCTCGCGCGTCTACGTCAGCGACCGCGCGCATATCGTTTTCGATTATCACAAAGAGATAGACCGGCTCTCTGAGCTGAAAAAGGGCGCGGCGGGCATCGGGACAACGCTGAAAGGCATCGGCCCCTGCTATGCCGACAAGACGGCGCGCGTCGGCATCCGTACCTGCGACATGCTGAAGCCTGCGTCCTTTCGCGAAAAACTCGCGGCCCGTATCGACGACGCCAACGGCCTCATCGTAAAAATCTATGGCGGCGAGCCCATGGACAAGGCGCAGATGATCGAAAAATATGCGGCCTATGCCGAGCGGCTTGCCCCGTATATCCGCGATACGGGCGTCCTTGTCTACGAGGCAATCCGCGCAGGCAAGAAAGTTTTGTTTGAGGGCGCACAAGGCAGCCTGCTCGATCTCGACCATGGCACTTACCCATATGTGACGAGTTCGCATCCGGTCTCGGGCGGTTTCACGATCGGATCGGGCATCGGCGGCGCATCCATCGGCGAAGTCGTCGGGATATCAAAAGCCTATACGACGCGCGTCGGCGCGGGCCCTTTTGTGACCGAGCTGACAGGAGACATGGGCGATCTCATCCGCGAGCGCGGCCACGAGTACGGCACGACGACGGGCAGGCCCAGGCGCTGCGGCTGGTTTGACGGCGTGGTCGTGCGCTATAGCGCGCGCATCAACGGCACGACGGGTACCGCCCTCATGCTGCTCGACGTCCTTGACGCCTTTGAGGAGCTTTATATCTGCGAGGCATACGAATATGGGGGAAAGCGCATTGAGCACTTCCCCGCAGACCTCGAAATGCTTGACGCCTGCAAACCCGTTTACCGTGCGATAGGCGGCTGGATGCAGGACATCACATCCTGCCGCACGTACGGCGAGCTGCCTGAAGCGGCAAGGGCCTATGTCGCGGCGGTCGAGGAGGCCACAGGCGTACCCGTGAAGATCGTCTCCGTAGGGCCCGGGCGCGAGCAGACAATCGTGCGCTCGGGTATTCTGTAATGCCTGATCCCGCAAACGGAGATACGGCATGGCCTATTTGATCGAACCGCCTATAAACAGCAATCTCGAAGATACGGCGATCCCCAATCTTTTCATCACGGATTTTATGCCGGATGCGCCGGACGGGGATTTTGTCAAAGTCTATATCTATGCCTATATGTGCTGCCGCCAAGGAATCGCATTGACACATACGGAGCTTGCAGACCGTGTTGGCGTGGCGCCGGAAAAAGTGCTCGCTGCGTGGCGGTATTTTGCGAGCCGCCGCATCGTGCGGCTCATTCCGCAGAAAGCCGGCGACGAGGCGCATTTTGATGTTGAGTTTGCCGATGTCAAAGGCATGCTTTACGCGAAAGACAAGCCGCGGAAAAGAGCATTGGGCGGCCCCGGCGGGCTTGCCGACCCGGCGCTTGCAAGACTGTTTCAAAAGATCGCGGCCATCTGCGGTACGCCGACGATTGACGGCGGCGATGCGCAGCGGATCAGCGGTTGGCTCGAAGAGTGCGGCGCGACGGCTGAGATCGTGGAGTTTGCGTATTTGTTTTGCCGCGACGAACGCGGCGTGACACGGGCGGAATATGTCGAAAAAGCTGTAAAAGAATGGGCCGGGAAAGGGCTGAAGACAGTCGCGGATGTGCGCGAGTACCGCGCGCGGACAGATGCGAGGAGCGCCGCGCACAAGCAGCTCATGGAGGCGCTCGGCCTGCGCTACAGCGTCATCACGCCGGCAGAGGAAAAGAAGTTCAACCTCTGGATTGACGACTACGGCTATACGCCCGCCCGCTTGCTTGAGCTGGCGGAAAAGACCGAAGGCGTCGGGAACAAACTCAAATATCTCGGCGGCATCATCCGCAAGGAGAGAGAGCCGGTGGGCAAGAGCCCGGGAAAGACAGCGGCACATGGCGGCAGGGGCGGCAACAGCATGAAAGACCGAAACGAGCACTTTCGCAGGATTCGGCAAAAAAACGAAGACGCAGCCGCAGCCCGTATGGATGAAGCCTACGCCGCCGCGCCCGGCATCAAAGAGGCGGACGACGAGATTGCGCTCCTCAACATGGCGCTGATCAAGACGCTCACTTCCGGCATGGCGGACAAGCAGAGCGCTGTGGAGAGGCAAAACAAAGAGATTCGCGCCACATCGGAGCATCGCGCGGAGTTGCTCACAGCAGCCGGCTTTGCGGCCGATTATACGGATGTCAAATACGATTGCCCGCGCTGCAAAGACACAGGGGTGCTCGAAAATGGCGCCTCCTGCGATTGTTATCATATTTAAAGATATGTGAAGATGTGTTATGATGAATCAATAAAGGAGGTTCTGTCCACATGGAAACAAAAAAAGTGCTGATCATCGAAGATGAAAAGCCGATTTCCGATATCGTCCGCTTCAACCTCACAAAAGAAGGCTTCGAGACGGAAACCGCATACGACGGCGGCGAAGGGCTCGAATTGGCGCTGAAAACAGATCCCGATCTCGTGCTCCTTGACGTGATGCTGCCAACGATGGACGGGTTTGAGATCTGCAAGAAGATTCGCGAAAAAAGCAATGTCCCCATCATCATACTGACGGCGAAGGAGGAGGAAGTAGACAAAGTCCTCGGCCTCGAGCTTGGCGCGGACGATTACATCACAAAGCCTTTCGGCCTGCGTGAGCTCATCGCGCGCGTCAAAGCCAACATCCGGCGTACGGGCATGTCCGACATCGTGGGTGCGGATCCTGCCAATGTCAAAGATTTCGGGAGCATCACGATCGACACAAACCGCTATGAGGCGCGCAAAAACGGCGTTCCGCTTGACCTCACGCTCAGGGAGTTTGAGCTGCTCAAATATCTTGCCGAGCGGGAAGGCAAGGTGTATTCACGCGAGCAGCTGCTTGAAGACGTTTGGGGTTACGAATACTACGGCGATATCCGAACGGTGGACGTGACCGTGCGAAGGCTTCGCGAAAAGCTCGAAGACGATTCGAGCGATCCCAAATACGTGCTCACGAAGCGCGGCGTCGGCTACTATTTTCATCGGTCCTGATATGGCCGGCCGGCCTGTATGAAGCATAGAAAAGACGATTTGGTCGGTATTCGAAAGGCGCGTTTCGCGTCTTTCGTTTTGCTGATCGCCTGTTTTGCCGCAATGCTCGTCATCGCCGCGCTCGCGGCGGGGAGAGCGCAGATCTATGCAGCGTCCGGCATCGCCATCGCCGTGTTCGCGATCGGCTGGTGGTTTGCCTACCGCAGGATCCTGTACAGCGAAGCCGTCTTTTTCGAAGCGCTTTCCTCCGATATGCGAGGTGTGCATCACCGGCTCCGCATGCTGGAGTCTGCGGTACGGCAGATCGGGGACGGCGTTGTGATTGTGGCCGACGACGGCGACTTTGTGCTTGCCAACGAAACGGCAAAACGTTTGCTTGCCGCGTTTGACGGCGATTTGAACGGGGTGCGCTACGACGAGTATGCGGCAGGATTCAGCGAAAAGCTCGAGCGCGCGGCGATCCTTGCGGCGGCGCAGGAAAGCAAGCCGTCCGAGATCGTCACTGTTGACGGCCGGTTTTATAAAATCGGCATTGTTGCGCTCGTGCCGGAGGAGGGCAAGGGCCAGGGCGCGGTCGCCGTGATCAGCGATGTGACCGAAAACACAAATGCGGAGCGGATGCAGAAAGACTTTGTCGCCAACGTTTCGCACGAGCTCAAGACACCGCTCGCATCCGTCAAGAGCTATGCCGAAACGCTCATTGAGGGCGCCGCCGAAGACATCGAAACCATGCAGGAATTTCTCGGCATCATCGTATCCGAAGCGGACCGTATGGATCGCCTTGTCAAAGACCTTATGTATCTGGTACGCGCTGACTACCAGACATCGTTTGCGGAGGCGGCCGAAAGCGATTTGCCGTCGCTCGTAAAGGTGTCAATGAAAAAACTTGACATGCTTGCGCGGGAAAAGCAATTGTCCGTCAACAGGATGTTTTCGGAAGACCTGCGCGCAAACATCGAAATGGACCGGGACCGCATCGAACAGGTCATACTCAACATCCTCGGCAACGCGATCAAATATACCGAAGAAAAGGGCCGGGTGGACGTTGACATCATTTCGGGACAGAACTGTGTCCAAATCGTAATATCGGACAACGGCGTCGGAATCCCCGAAAAGGCTCTGCCACGCGTCTTCGAGCGCTTCTTTCGCGTGGACAATGCGCGAACCGGGAAAATGGGCGGAACGGGCTTGGGCCTTGCAATTTCAAGGCAAATCATCGACACTCACGATGGGACGATCGGCATCGAGAGCAAAGCCGGCCGCGGCACGACCGTGACCGTGACCCTGCCATCGGGCAAAACGCGCGGCACGCCCGGAATCTTGTAGACAAAATCCCCATTTGATAAAATATACGGGTATCGGCAGAATTATCTAATCTGAACCAAACAGGACAATGGCTGAAAGAAAACGAAGGCAAAATACAAAAGCGCACAGGGGCAAATCTTCGATCATTGAGATTGAAGAGGGGCAAAAGCGCCGCAAAGAAAAACGCGCGGAGCGCGTAAAAGCGGAGAAGGCGCAAATGCGCCGCGAAAAAATTCGTGAAAAGCGTGAGCGCCCAAAGATGTCGCGCGGCAAAAAACTCGCCGCCTGCGGCGTGATGTTGATTGCGGGGCTGCTCTTTGTCTTCAATGGTTATCGCATTGTCGACCTCAATTTGGACAAAGCCGTTTACGAGAAAGAGTATGAAGAAAAGGTCGCTGAAAAAGCGCGGCTCGAAAAGGAGCTGAGCCTCGTGGATGACCCGGCATATGTAGAGCAACAGGCGCGGGATCGGTTTCATATGTTGCGGGCCGGCGAGATTCTCTATGTTTTTCCGCAACGGGACGCCGTAGAAACACAGTAGCCGCCGGAGTGATTGAAACATACAAAAAAACAGAGCTCGAAAAACTCATACGGGCTCATCGGCTTCGGCCCTCAAAATTCCTCGGGCAAAATTTTTTGACAGATCGCAACATCGCCGAGAAGATCGTACGCAGCCTGAATATCGCCCCGGAAGACCGGGTCGTAGAGATCGGGCCCGGTGCGGGCGCGCTGACCGTACTGCTTGCGCAGCTGGCGGGGCGTGTGACGGCCGTCGAGCTCGACAGGCGGATCATGCCGGCGCTCAGAGAGGCAACGGAGGGGCTGCCCGCCATAGGCCTTGTCAACGAAGACTTCCTGAAATTTGATGTTTCCGCCGGGCAGGCCGCCGGGGAGGGCACCGCGCAAAATGCCGGCGCTTTCAAAATTGTCGGCAATCTGCCCTATTACATCACGACCGCGATCATCGCAAAGCTGTACGAGCCTCCAAAAGGGGGCCTCGCGCCCTCTCCCCCGGCGCTCGCCGTTTTCATGGTGCAAAAGGAAGTGGCCGAGCGGCTCATCTCCCCGCCCGGCAAAAAGACTTATGGGGCCATCTCCGTATTGGTGCAGTATTATACAGAAGCCGAGCTGCTTTTCGAAGTGAGCCGCGAAGTCTTCACGCCAAAGCCGGGTGTCGACTCAGCCGTCATACGCCTGACGCCGCGCGACCTGTCCGCTGACGACCCGGAGGCCTCCGCGCGTATGTTCCGTCTCGTCCGCGCGGGTTTCGACATGCGGCGCAAGACCCTGCGCAATTCCTTCGCCTCTGCAGGCTTCTCCGAAGCCGCCCTGCTCGCGGCGCTCGAAACCGCCGGCATAGATCCCATCCGCCGCGCCGAGACCCTCTCCCCCCGCGACTTCTACGCCGTCGCAAAAAACATTCCCGCGCCGGAATAGGGCCACCCACCCCGTTACAGTTCACACCCCCGCCGTCAAGGACTGTCAGCCGTAGCTTGGCGGCTAAGCCGTAGGATTCTAAGCGCTGAAGCGCTTGAATCCCTGGCAGCCGTCCTACCAACGATTCGCCTTGCGAATCGGGTTGCCTTTTTTCCCCGCGCTTCAGCGCGGATGGAAA
>JAITMX010000119.1 GCA_031290775.1 Eubacteriales Family XIII. Incertae Sedis bacterium | reverse complement strand
CGCAGCGAAGCAATCCAGACCGGATTGCCGCGTCGCTCCGCTCCTCGCAATGACGGGCAGCTTCCCCGGCCCCCCCGGCCTGTCCCTCCCCCCCGTCCTGGCCTGCGCCCCCGTCATTGCGATAGCAGCGCCCCATTCCAGACCCGATTGCCGCGTCGCTCCGCTCCTCGCAAAGACGGGCCGCTTCCCCCGCCCTCCCGTCATTGCCAGTCCCCCCGTCATTGCGAGCGCAGCGAAGCAATCCAGACTGGAGTGCCGCGTCGCTCCGCTCCTCGCAATGACGGGCAGTTTTCCCGGCCCTCCCTTGCAGATACAGCCGCCCTTCGCGCACCGTCTGCGGGACATGGCCCGTTGTTTCGTCTTCAAGCGCAAGGTACACGCGCATGGGCGTCGGCATTGCCGTGAGCATCGGGTCTGCCTTTTCCTTCAGGATGTGCGCCACGTCCGACGCGCCGCCCTCGCAGATGACCTGCCCGCCGCCTATCACGATTGCGCGGTCTGCGCGGGGCAGCGCCCCTTCAAGTCGGTGTTCAGACAGGATGATCGTCGTGCCGATTTCATCGTTGATCTTTTTCAGCGTTTCTATGAAGTCCTCTGCCGCGATGGGGTCGAGCTGCGCTGTCGGCTCGTCGAGAATCAACACGTCGGGCTGCATGGCAAGCACGGCGGCGAGCGCGAGCAGCTGTTTTTGCCCGCCCGAAAGCTCCGCCACGCTCTTCTCGTACCATTCCTGTATGCCGAAAAAGCTCGCCATCTCCGCGACGCGACGCCGGATGACGGGCGTTTTCCCGCCGAGGCTTTCAAGTCCAAATGCAAGCTCGTGCCAGACCTTGTCCGTGACGATCTGGTTGTCCGGGCTTTGCAGCACGAAGCCGATGCGCGAGGCCTGCTCCCTTTGAGGGACGCCCGACAGCGGCCTGCCGTCAAACAAAACTTCGCCCTCGCGCCTGCCGAACGGCGTGAGGACGGTTTTTAGGTGGCGCAGGAGCGTGGACTTTCCGCAGCCGGATTTGCCGCAGAGCACGGCAAACTCGCCCGCTTCCACGGACAGCGACACGCCCGACAGCGCCGGGTATTCCCGCTCCGGGTACGAAAAGGCCAGGTTTCTGATTTCAAATAGCGCCATGCGCTTTTCTCCCGTCATTGCAAACAATACCGTCATTGCGAACAATACCGTCATTGCGAGCGTAGCGAAGCAATCCAACATAGATTGCCGCGTCGCTCCGCTCCTCGCAATGACAAGCATCCGGAACGTTCGCTGCGTCCGCAACCCCCGCCAGCCTCCTCTGCCAAATCGCGTCCTCGCGGAGCTCGAGCGCAAGGGGCAGCAGACAGGCCGCGCCGTGGCAGGCATACGCGACCCGCGCGAACGGACGTACGCTTTCCATGACGAACATCGGGTAGTACATCACGGCCAGCGCGCCCGAGATGCAGCAGGCGAGCGAACCCGCCATCAGCGCGGCGAATACGATTATCAAGACCCGGTCGCGCACATCAAAGCGGTAGTTTGAGTAAGCCGTCCGCCCCGGCAGCCCGTAGCCGCGCGACAGCATGGAATCCCCGGTTTCAATCCCGTTTTCGAGCGCCCACGTCACCATGACCGAGAGGATTTCCCCGCCGCTTTTCAGCCGCGCGAAAAACCCGCCCGAGCCCACGTCAAATCCGATGCCGCGCCGCGCAGTCGCGATGCGTTTCGCCTGCGCCGTGTAGCGCGGGATGAAGCGCAGCGCCATCGAGATGACGAGCGACATCGCGGGCACGAGCCGCCCGAACAGATAGATAAACTTGTCGGATGTCATGATAGCGTTGTAGCAGGTGAAGAAAAGGATGACGCCGCCGATCATGGCCGCCGTAGCTATCCCGTAGATGACCGCTTCCAATGTAATCGGGTTGTAATGGAAGTAGAACAGTGTCGTGACGCCTTTGTGGTTGAACGCGGGGTTGAACAGGGCCGCGACCACCATCAAGGGCAGCACAAACCCGAGGTCAAATTTCAAAGCCTTCCTGCCGCCGAGATAGAGCGAATAGGCAAGCGCGGAAGCAAACGAAACCGCGAGGTATACAGGCTGCATGAAGAAGATCGGCACAAGGATGGCGTAGGCAAACCAAAGATAGTTCACCAACGGGTGGTAGCCCGCGAAAATGCTCCGCGCCGCGCGCCCATCCTTCACGCCTCCGCCCCCAAAAGCCCGTACTTCTTTTTCACCCGTTCGAGCTTTTCGATCATCGGGCGCGCGAGGACGATCAGAAAAACAACCGTGGAAACCGCGTGCACCATATTGAACGGGATGCCCGAGATATACGTCGCGAGCAGCGTGGGCAGGGAAAAGCCGCCCTGCGAGAACATCACCGCCGCCGCCGTGTCGAGCAACACGCCGTACAGAACGAACGTGATGCCGCCGCCAAAGGCGCAGAGGGCAAATATCCGCAGCCATTCCACGCGCTACCGCGCCCGCACATTCCAGCCGAACTCTGGGAACTCAGGGGGACGGTCATTTTGGGTCGTTTGCCCAAAACGGACCGTCCCCCTGAGTTCCCCATGCGTTCCGCCGATGGCCGCCGCGAGCTTGCAGAACAGCAGCCCCGCGATGAAGCCGATCATCCCGAACGCAAACATCTGCCACGGCGTCCACGGCCCCTGCCCAAAGATGAAGTTGGATACAAAACCGGAAAGCGCCCCGACGATGAAGCCGCTCTCCGCGCCGAGCGACGCGCCCGCGATGATGACGATGGCGACGACCGGCTTGAACTGCGGCAGCATGAAAAACGCCGCGCGCCCCGCGACGGCGATGCCGCATAACACCGCGATAATCACCATCTCG
>JAITMX010000009.1 GCA_031290775.1 Eubacteriales Family XIII. Incertae Sedis bacterium | reverse complement strand
CTTTGGACGGCTTTGCCGAAGGCAGCGTATGGTCTCCCGCAAAGACCTTTGCCGGGGCAAAGGCATCGCCCGCAGCGCCCGCCGAGCCGCCGTTCAGCGCGTACGTCACCGTGACAGCTGCGGCTTTCCACTGCGCCGTCAGCGTCGTATCCTTCTCGACCGTGATGGAATCGCCGGGGGCGTATACCTTGCTGTCGCCGGCGGGGGACGTGACCTTCCAGCCGGAAAAATTGGCGTCGCTGCCACCCTGTTTTGGCTTGGCGCCTGCAATGCCATATGGGCCGGCAAAGAGGTCGGCCTTCGCAAAGGCGTCGTCCGCATCGCCGCCGTTCAGCGCATACCGCACCGTAACGCTTTTTTTCCATTGCGCCGTCAATGTCGTGTCCTGCGTGACATCCACCGTCCCGCCGGGGCTATAGTCGGCATCGTCGCCGGCCGGTATCGTTACACGCCAACACTCAAAGGCTTCATCGCTGCCGCCTTTTTTCGGTTTTGCGCCCAAAATGGCATAGCTGCCGGCCTCTGTCTCGACTGAATCGAAAACCGTGTCTGCGTCGCCGCCATTCAGCGCGTATATGACATGAAACTTTTCCGCCATTGTCTTTCCTTATCCAACACTCCCTAAACGGGTCAAAACTTGAGTTCCGTGATACTCTTCTCTTTCTTGCCCTTGCTGCCAGAGGGACTGAGATCCGCGTTGATCGAGGATATTTCCTCGCACCATTTCCGGCGGGCCGCATGGCCGAGCCGCATGACCTCATCGCGCCCCCAGTGGAAGTAGTAGGAGATGAACGACATCTCTTTGTACATTTCTTCCTCCGGGTACAGCGCTATCCCTCCTGTGTAAAATTTACGGGTGCCTCAAACGTATGCCCGCATTCGGGGCATACCGCAACCGTCGTCGGCGGGTCGATGTTGTTGACCCGCTGGTACATATCCTGCAAAAATTGCAAATCCGCCGTGAACAAATGCTCCACAACGCCCGGCGTGATTGCATCCAGCCCTTCCAGCTCCACGATTACGTTTGCGAGCACCACCACAGTCAGATAGGACGGGTTGGCCATCACGCGGGGATCGTGCATCGCGCCGATCTCGTCGCCCGCCGTAGCGAGCCGCATCCTGCCGCGCTTGTGGAGGATGCCCGCACCGTCCACAAAGCCTTTCGGCAATTCAAATCCAAATACCGTTTCCATGTTTTCCCAACTCCTTTATCCAATCATGGACATCGCCACCCCGGACGCCGGCGAAAAGCCTCCGCCGTTTCATCCGGGATGGCATCTTTCATCCTATGCGGTCGGGAGCGGAATTGTCGAAATCTCCTCATACGCAAGCTCAATGGTTTCTATCGCCACTTCGCTCGTCGTCGCGTTGAGATCCGCGCCGGAATATTTCGCGACCCACGCGTTTGTCAGCACCCACTGCAGCTTGGCGGCATCATCGCTCGTCGTCACTGCCGCTGCCGGCGCCTTGGCGATGGTGTCGATCAATTCGATCGTCACATTGCACCTGGGGATCGGGCCCCGCTGCTCGCTGATGCAGTCTGCTATCCAGTTGCGCAGATCCTGCCCCCGCGTGATGCCGAATTTGAGCGATATGTTTCCGTGCTTCACAAGCCCCGGTATCTTGAGAGGGGCAAGGCTGTCCGAATTGCCCTGCCGGAATTCGACCACATCCACGCTCGCGTCAATCCCCGTCACCTCCGTAAATGCGGCGATGCCGGTCAAGTCCCCGACGCGAACGAGGAAATTCATCTTGGTATATGGATATTGCACAGCCGTCGCGCCGCCGCCATAATTTGCTTCTGCCATTGCTATTGTTCTCCTTTCTTAGTTCAAAAACGCGGTTGCGTTTACTCTCCGCCGCCGGCCTCTGCCGTAAACTGCGTCACGCGGAAGATTACAAATTCCGCCGGGCGGACAGGCGCGATGCCGATGTTGCAGATCAAGCGCCCGTTCGCGATATCGTCCTGGCTCATTGTCGTAGGGCCGATGTCAACAAAGTATGCCTGGTCCGCCGAATCGCCCGCGAGCATCCCGGCACGGTACAGGCCGTCGAGGAAGGACGAGATTGTCATACGCACACGCCCCCACAAATCCGAGCTGTTCGGCTCAAACACGACCCAATTCGTAGAGTACCGGATGGATTCTTCCACATAGATGAAAAGGCGGCGCACATTGATATACTTGAAATTGGAATCTGAACTGGCCGTCCTTGCGCCCCAGACCCGGATGCCCTGCCCGGGCAGCGCACGAATCAGATTGACGCCGATGGGGTTCAGGATATCCTGTTCCTTTGTCGTGTAATTTGTGGAAAGGCCCGTGCAGGCCACCGTCTCGTTGGCCGGCGCCTTGTGGACGCCGCGAGCGATGTCCGTCCGCGAATAAACGCCCATGACAGCGCCGCTCGGCGGGACGAAAGCCGGTTTTTTCGCCAAACGGTCAAACACCTGTATCCATGGATGGTACATGGCCGCATAGGTCGAATCGATGATATCCCGATACCGGGCGAGATCGTCGGTCTTTGTCTTTTCGACCGGCATATCGATGACCGCAAAGCGGTTCTTTTCGTTTTCGCAATGCGCCGCCAAGGACACAATCACCTCGGGGATTGTCACGCCGGGCACGGCAATGATGCTCGTAATCACGTTTTCCTTGAATGATTCGATGCCTGTGCGCTTGCCCGGGCCCTTGTCTTCCCCGATGAACACGCCCGCGTTGACGGATTCGACCGCGCCGTCGCTGCCGCCGGAAAGGGCGATGGTGCCTTTTGCCGCCCCCTCCCCAAAGATTGCGGAGACCGGGGAGGCGATTTCGTCAAAAGCGTCTGCCTTCACCGATACAATCGCGCTCTCGGAAAACCGCTTGACGATATAGTTGGAAGATTCCGGATTGAGGTCAACGCCCGTGAACACTTCCGATTCCCCGTCGCTGCGGACAATGACGTCCATCTCTGCGGAGTAGACAAAGGTCTGCGGCACAAGCGCCGCGTCCACCGGATTGCCGGAAAACGCATTCGCAAAGGTCACTGTATTGTCGGAAACCGCCTCGACGCGGTTGAATTCCCCGGCAAATTCCACGGTCACGCCCGGCGCAAAGCCCGCGGCGGATTTTGCCGTATAGGATTTTTCGCCTTCCTCCGCAAGCAGCTGCAGTTTCCGCCCATTCGTTGCGACGAAGGCCACCGTGATGCGATTGCCCCACTTCCCCTCGTTTGCCGCGCGCAGCGACAGGATGCCCTGCTGCGCCTCCGCGTATTTTGCGTCGCCGGGGATGACGCGGCTGACATAGCAGCGGGTGCCGCCGTTGGTGAAAAACTGTTCCACGCTGTATGGGAGATAGCGGTATTCCCCATGCGTATAGGCGCTCAGATAGCCGCCAAACTGCCTCAGATAATCCGAAAAGTTTGTGATTAGCACAGGCGCGCCGACCGTCGGCCCTTTTTCCGCAAGGCCGACAAAACCTGCTGTGCTCGTGCCGACGCCTTCGATCGCGCGCGGCGAGGAATCATATTCTTCTACATAGACTCCCGGTGATAGATATTCTGCCATATTCGTCCTGCTGCGGATAAGCGTATCCGCAGCATTCCTCCTTTCGTTTCAATTAAATCGATTGAACCCAATAATTTATTTGTTTCAATGCGTGCCTTGCGGGCCTATCCTCCTTTCATCCCGATGTTGTTGCGCGTGATTCCGGTGGTCTGCGGGCTCACCTCAAGCGTACGCGGGGAAAGCCCCGTGCCGGTTTCGGATTCCCCGATGGCAACGGTTTGGAAAGACTCGCCCGCGCCCGTCGCAATGCGCAATATCCAACAGACAGCCGTACCGTCGCGGGGCAAACGCAGCAAATAATTGTCCCCGGAGACCTTGCCCTGCACACGGCGGGACAGCGCCCGGCCTTCGACGGATTCGGACAAAAGCGGCGACGCGAGCCTGTATACGCCATCCTCCGATTTCCCGGCAAATTCGACAGGCTCAAATGTCGCCTGGTCCGGCGCAATCAGCGCGTAGCGGCTGCCGTCAGGTTCGCTCCGGTAAACACTCTGGATGGCAAGCAGGCGCTTGCGTTCGTCATACGACCCCGCAGTCCATGCCGACGAGCCGGCCTTGGCGGCTTCTGCGGCGACGATGCCCGGCAGGCAGCCTTCAAAGGTGGCATATTCATTCCCGTATCGGTCTTGCGGCATCAAATACAGCTCCATCATAGGCAGGTCGCCGGCAAGCCCGGCATAGTCCACACGGAGCTTCTCCGGTTCGTAGCCCTCCGCATCGACTTCCAAGTCAAAATCCTCCCGGCCTTCGTTCATGAGCATAGCCCGCCCCGCTTCCTTGCGGTAAAACGAGAGGGGGGACCCATTTTTGCGCAGCGCCACGCGCCCGCCCACCGGACGGCCCGACGCGCTGTCCGTCAAGGATATCATCAGATCCAATCTGTGTTTGATGGTCACAAGCGCCATACGCACCCTCTCCTTATACCGCGTCGATGTTGAATTCGGCTTCAACAACGCGCCGGACATCCCGGACGATCTCGCTCGACAGCATGACAGGCGCCGCCTTGAAAAACAGGCTCACCTGGTAGGGCTTGCTGATGGCCGACCATACACGCACCTTGTCGTCAAAGCTCAGCTGCCCCGGCGCGATGATGATCGGGGTCTCGTCCATTTCAAGCCACGGCTGCAAGATGCGCGGCGCGACGTAGGAGGAGTCGTTGACGACCTGTGCCGCCCGCCCCAATATCTTTTGGATATCATGGGCCTTCAGCCCCATTTGGGAGGAGCCGTTGAGAAACAGCATATAGTGGAGCCCGTAGGGTTTGGGCGGTTTTCTGAGCCGGGTCCGCGAAGCGTTGACCATGGGGGGCTGCGCCACATCCATTTCGTTTGTGATGTCATAGAGGTAGAGCCCGAGGATGTAGTCTACGTCCTGCTCGGCAGGCGACGACACTTCGATATTGTTTGGCGACGGAATCGGTTCCGGGCACATCTCTTCCCGCAGCGTACGGACGATATAGGCGCTCACATCCGAAATGATTGAATAATCAGCCATGCTTTCCCTTTCCTTTACGACGACATCAAAGTATCGAGCAGCCCATCCGATTGCTCGGACAGTTTCGTGCTCATCAAGACGCCCAAATCCGTATTTCCGACGCGGACAGGGATACACTCAAAGGTCTTTTCCGTATAGGCGAGCGGCAGGTAGACGCAGCCGAGGAAGCGTGACGGGGTATCCATATACTCCACTTCCTTCTTGTCCTTGCCGCGCACGATCTTGTCGGAATAGGCGGTATATGTGTAATAATCTATGCCGCGCGCCAAGGTGGCCTGATTCAAATTGCGGCTCCAGACATAGCGCATCCCTTTGTACGCCCGTATTGCCGTCACCGGCAGATAGCCTTGCGCGGAATCGTCGACCCATTTGAAGACCAGGGGATTGCCAAGATTCATTTGGCGCAGCGCCTCCGCGCCGGCCAGATTGCTTGCGTCGGCATTTCCTGTCGCGTCCGCGTAGTCTATGAGGGCATTGATCAGCGCCACATTGTCCGCGTCCGCGCCGCTGCCCGCGCCGCTGCCCGTATCGCCGCCTGTGCCGCCGCCTGTATCGCCGCCCGCGCCGGAAGCCAGCGCCCCCGCTATGAAATCTTTCAGATCCGCCGCCGTCTTGCTGCCCGAAAGCGCCGTGTCATAGGCGGCTTTGCTGTCCGTCAGCAGCGCCTCGGCCTTGGCGATATCGCCCGAAAAAGCGCTGCTGCCATCCAGGGCGCTCTTTTTTTGCATGGCGCTGTATAGGTCTTTCAACGCCGGGAAGGCAATCTTTGGCGCGGATTCGAGCAAGCCGCCGAGGGAGTCGATGATATCGCCCAAAGCACCCGTATTGCCTCCGTTTTCGATGATGTCCAGCGCCTCATTGCGCAAATCGGCAGCCAGCTTCCCCATCGAGTCGGATGAAAGGCTGTCGGACAGGCCGCGCAGCTGGCTCTCTTTCAAATCAATTTCCCGCTCTATCGCCGCCCGGCCCGCGTCATCATCGTCAAGCCCGGCCAATTCGTTTTCCAAATCGTTGATGTCTGTTTCAAGCTCCGAAATCTCTGCGTTCGTTTCTTCCTCGGCGGCCGCAATCTGATCGTCTATTTCCGCTATCTGGTCCTCTGCGGCTTTTGCGCCGGCAAGGTCGCTGTTGTCCAGCGCGGCGAGATACTCTGTTTGCAGGACGCCTTTTTCCGCGACCAATTGATCGAGCGCGGAGCCCCCCAGGGCAAGCTCGATCTGGCGCTTCAGCTTGCTCAGAAATTCGATATGGCTGCCCACGCAGGCTGTGGCGTCCTCAAAGAAAGCGTCTCCGCCAATGCCCGCGTACCATCCCTGCGTCAGCGTGATGCGCGTCGTGAGATAGCCTTCGCTTTCCTCTGCGGGGATGCGCTTTGTCAGCGCGTCAATGAAAAATTCCAGCTCGCCGCGCGCGATGCCGAGGAGGCCCCGGTTGTCTGCGGCAATCGCGCGCAGGGTCGCCCCCGCCGAGAGTGCGGTCACCGCCGCCTTGTATTTGCTGCTCTCGCCCGCATACAGAAACTCCGTCAAGCGGCTTGCCGCGCGCAAAATCAATTCGTTTTGCAGCAAAGCCGCTTCCGAAGCCGCGTCCTGCGGGGTCCCGTTTTCAATATTTTTGAGATTGACAAGGACGACGACATCGATATCGCAAGCGGCAAAATCGCCGGCCGCCGCGTGGTTGATCAAATCCGTTGAAGCGCGGTAGCGCACGGAGGACAGGATGGTCGCGCCTTCCGACAGCATCCGGCCCTGCGCTTCGCCAAAAGCCGTCTGGATATTGGCCAGGCTGTCCCCGAGCGCGGCCTGCAGATTGGAGTCGGTAAGGCTTCCGTCCATGACGCTCATCGAATCTTCTATGAATTGCATCAGCGCAGACTCGACGACGGCAAAGACATCCACACGCCGGGCTGTGTCCACGGAATCCATACAGGCCTGGATTGCCGCGATTTCATCCTCGGAGTCCGCTTCTGCGGCAACGGCCTGATAGTAAGATTGCAAGGCCGCAAGATACCGGTCATATTCGTCCGTTTGGGGCGTATGGACGCTCGTTTGCCAGAATTGGCCTGTGCGCTTGAGTATCTCGTCCCGCTTGTCCACCCAAATCGCGGCGGCGGCGGGATCGTCCGGCGGCGGGTTTTCCATCTCCACGAACATATCATACTGCATCTTCAGCGGCGAAAGCTCTTCCATGGATTCCAGATCATAGGGACTGCGTATATTGAAAATATTGACCGGGCTGTTGTTGCGCAGATCGTAGGTGATGCCATCCGATTTTGTATGGTGCGTGAAAAACAGCGCGGCAATGATGCTGTCGCCGACAACCGTCGGGACAGCCGTACCGTCGCCGTCCGGCACAAACGCGATGGCCGAAAGGGAGTTTGCCCCCGTGATATCGCACCAAGCCCCGCCGTTCAGCTCCGATTTGTAATAGATGCGGTCCTGTCCCGATTCCGCCGCAGACGCGCTCGCGATCCCGTACAATTCGTCGGTCAGCGCGCTGATATGGATCAAATGCGCGCCGATCGCGAGTGTGCCGTTTTCGATGTCGGCAGGCCTGACGTGCGCGGCGTCCTCCTCGTTGAAGAGGGCGCTCGCAGGCAGCGCGTAGACGCAGACAAGCACTGCGCACGCCGCGAAGATGACCGCGATGCGTATCCTTTTTTTCATTTTCCGCTCTTTTTTTCGTTCATCCATCGCCATGCCTCTTCTTTCAAACTGCAACCGTTGCGCGGATCGTCCCGTCCGAGGTGTCGAAGCGCGCCGTGCAGATCAACGTGCCATCCGCATCGAAAACAAGCAATTGCACATCCGCAAGGTCATTGATGAGCAGCGTCAGATAGCTGAGTGTTTCGCCCACCGCAATGGGCTCGCCCGTATACACAGGCGCGCCGCCGTATTCCAAACGGTAGAAGCGCGCGCCGAGCAGCGCGTCGAATTCAGGCGCAAGCTCCGAGATCCTCAAATCGCCGACCATCTTTGTCGTGACGACGTATCGCCCAACAGCCCGCTCCGCCGCGCCAGCGCCTTCGTCCGCCGCGCTGCTTTCAATCGGAAGCGGGGCGCGCGGCACTGTCGTGTCGATCTCGGACTCCCCTACATACTCCCCATCCGAAAAAAGCCGCACGGTCAAAAGATGGGTATCCCCATAGTCAAGCAGCAGATGCCGAAACGACTTGTCTGCGGCAATGCTGCCGCTGATATTCACCCCTTCGTACCATAGTTCGTATTCGGTCACAGGGGGGTCAAATTCATCCGGGACATTCAGGCCGAACACGAAAGTCAAATCCGATACATCCCCGTAAACGTAATACCATATTTTCCCATCATCCGCGGGAAAGCTGAGCGCCGCGCCGCCGATGCTCGTGTCCAAGCCGACACCAGCAAAATAGGCGCTCACGGCCCCGCAGGAGAGCCTGTCAAATTCAATCAGCAGCTCATTGTAGGTCGAGAGCGCGTCAAGCGCCTCGGTCTGCAGCTCTTCGTATTCGCTCTGCTGGTCTTTGACCTCCGCAAAGGTCGCCCTGCCTGTTTTGTTGAGCAATGTCAGCTGGTCGAGGCTGTTTTTCGCGTTTTCAACGGACGCTTTCACTGTCTGATAGGCGTTGTACGCCGTGACCAAGTTTTCAAAATCGCCGGCCACCTGCTTGCGCAGCTCCTTTTCCGCAGCCTCCATATCGCGATAGGCCGTCGCGTATTCGAGGCAGGCGGAAAAGAGGGCGTATGGCTCGTCCTCGATGTAGCGCGTCCCGTCGATCTGCCCTTTGAAAAACTCTTTCGAAAAACGGAAGAACAGGATGCGATAGCTGCCCGCCCACCGGCTGTCCACATCGGTCAGCATTTGGCCGTATGCAATCTGAAACGCGGCAGTGTCAACATCCTGTCCCTGCCTTGACGCAGAGATGAAGGAATTGAGGCGGCCCATGGCGCCGCCGTATTTGCCCCGCATGAGGGATTCTGTCGTATCGAGGTTGAGCTGTGCCAGGGATTTCGCCGCCCTCGTTTCATAAAACGCGTGGTCGTAGTCCACGGTATGCTGTGTGACGCTGTCGAGCTGCGCCCTTGTCAGGTTTGCCTCACGCATGGGATTGAGAAACCGGTACCCTGTCGAGACGTCTATTGCGGCGATCTCCGAAAGCGACCGTTTTGCGGCCAGAAATTCACGCAATTGCTGCGCGAGTTCATCGGTCAGCGTTTTGACGCGCTGCGCCATCCTGTCGATATCGGTCTGCGTCGCCATCCCAACGGCAAGGCGGGCGGTATTCAGCGCCAGCTCCTGCCGCGCGGCGTCAAGCCGCCCGCTTGTAAAGACCGACTTTTCCTGCAAGAGATAGGCATTGCCATAAGCCGTGCGCACCTTGGCAAGCACCATGTATTGCTCGTCAGCCATCTTGTGCTGCAGCGTCGTGATTTCATCTGTCAGAGCGAGCGGCTTGACCGTCAGGTCGAGCTCGTCGCTCAGGTTGAGCTTTTCCGGCAGTTTGAAAGAAAGCAGGGGCGACCACCGCAGGGTCTGTTTGTTTTTCATCGTCACGCGGATGGATGTCACGGCATCCGTGTATTTGATGCGCTTCAGCAGAATCGCGTTATAGTCTTTCTTGATTTCAGGGCTTGCCGAAAGCGCCAGCCTTTCCGCTTGCGCAAGCGTGAATGGGCTGTCCGCCGCCCGCGCATCCATCTGCGCGCCCGGCAGGAAGAACGCCGCCGCCACCGCGAGGCAAATCCACACCGCCTTGATACGATTGCGCGCCCCGCCCCGCAAAATCATCCCGCCGCCTCGATTCTGTACATCGCGAAAGTTTTGCCTTCCGCCTGCGGCGCATAAAATGTATACATCAATCCGTCTTTCTGAAACGCATAGACATAAAACTCAAAATTCCGGTCGTAATCGGACACGTTCACAATGCCGTCAAAAGTTTGTGCCATGTCCATATCCACAGGCCCGAAAAGATTGTTTTCCCCGAGCGCGTTCGCCGCCGCCGCATCCGAGAGCGTCGCATAGGTATAGCCGCGGTAATCCGGTATGCCGAAATAGGAAGAGAGCCGGCCGATTGTGGCATAGGCCTCCCCGTCAAGCATGATCGAGTCTTTCAAAACGGTCACATCAAGAATCTTCCATTCCCCGTCCAGCGCGTTCGTCCCGTCCATGACCGTATACAGGGCGCTGATTTCGCCCATATGCACGGCATACTCGTCATCGGCGATATAGACCGTTTGCGCCCCCTTGTACATATCGGCGGCCTCCTGGGCCGTTTTGCCGATGAAGTCCCCGTACAGGATTTCGTCCATGGCAAAGCCGCCTTCAAACACGACGGCGTCAGACGCGTTGTAGAGCGTGCCGGCCCCGGATTTCATCCCCCGGAGAAACTCACCCTCATACTCCAAAGACCCGTTGCGCCGATACAGCTTTCCCGTCCCGTCAAAGAGATTGCTCTTGAACTCGCCTTCGTAGCGCAGGCTGCCTTCCGCAAAAAAGAGCTTGCCGGCCCCGTTGTACATATTGCTGTCAAACAAGCCCTCGTATATGACGGCGCCATCCGCTGCAAACAGCTGCCCCGCCCCTTTCACAACGCCGCGCTCAATCTGCCCTTCAAAAGCGATATGGCCGTCCTTGGCCTTGACGCGGGCCACGCCGTCAAAGAAGCGCAGCGGGATCGCGTTGTACCGGTAAACAGGCAGCGTATCGTTGCCGGCCGCTTTCTCCGTGACCGCGACGGGGGAATACAGCAGGATATAGGCCAAACTCACAACGCCGACGATGACGACAAGGGCATACGCCAGCTTTTTGCTGACAAGCCAGCGAAAGATCGAGTAATAGTCGTTTTTGTCTTTTGGCTTGACATCGAACAGCTTCGTGAAAAAATCGCGCAGTTTGTTCAGCCCTGTCGTCTTCCACCATTGGATATTTGTGAAAATGGCAAAACGGCTGTACAGCCCGATGAAACGAGCGCGTATGGAACCGAAAATCTGCGTCAAAAACTTGGACACGCGCTAATCCTCTATCCCGACGATATTGTATCTGACCTTGGACGGGTCGTCCTCGTGAAAATAGCGCTCGCTCGCAAAAACATACCAGCGGACAAGGCCGTCCTTTGGGTTTTGCCGCAGAATCGAATAAAACTCAGCCATGGCCTCGTGAAATTCGTTTTTGTAAAACATGCGGATCGCCTCTTGCAATTTGCCATCATAGCCGAGGCGCAATTCGCGTTCCCGCTCGGGCAGGCAATCCAGGATCTCATAGATCTTGTAGCGCAGCGAGCCGTCCTCATTGGAGACCAATCCAATGTAACGGGTGTTCCGTTCCCCCCGCAGCTCCCCATGGAACGACGCGTCAAGCTCTTTCAGATACTGCTCGGTGGCGGCCATGCGGATGCCAAACGAATGAAAGAGCGTGTTGAAGCGGCGCAGGAAATTCAGTTCCGCGGAAGAAATGAAAGCGAATGATTTTTGCTCCGTCCCCGCAACGCCGTAAAGGAAGCTTGCTTTGTGCAGCATGAGAAAGAAATCGGGCGGGGGCAGGCCGTCGCCCTCCTGCACATTTGAGCGGTTGATGATTTCGAGGCCAAAACGCAGGGCGTCCCCCCGGATGGAGTTCATTTTGAGGGAAAAGAGCACCGGCAGGGCAGAGAGGTCAAAATCTCCGGAAAGCAGCATCCCGTTGTTTTCGAGAACGCGCTCGCGGATGCGCGAAAAGCAGTCGTTCACAAAATCCATAAAGCGATGATTGTCAAATTTTTCCAGTACAAAATCCCTGTTTTCTACGGAAACAATGGCCAGGCAATCCTCGATCGCGGCCACGTCCCCGCTGCTTATTTCCATGATGCTCGCGCGGCCGAGCAGCTGGTCGATCCCGCGCGGGACAAAACGGAAGAAGGAGGCGACCATCATATCCGTTTCGTACTTGCGGATGGAGAGGGAGATGCCCATCGCCGAAACGCTGCTCTGCATCAGGCCGAGCTCGCCGCGCGCCGTCACGATGCCATCGACATTGAAATCCCCTTCGGTGAAGCGGTCAATCTGCGCGGTCAGCTGCCGCAGCGGGCGCAGCGAAAACCACGTGGCAAGACAGGCGCCGAACAGCGCGACAAGGAACGCGATCCCGCTGATTTTGAATGCAAAAAACACGGTTTCCGACTGCAAGGCGCTGCGCCCGGACAATATCTGCTCCTTGGCGGACTCGACGATCGCCGTATCCGCCTCCAAAATGACGACCGCGCCGACGCCGATCCAAACGGCGGCGCAGACAACAGCCAGGAGCACGCAGCCAAGCGCTGAAAAAAGCGCGCCCGTACGTACGGCTATGCGCCCATTGAACACCGCAAGCAGCAGGGACAGGATAAAAGCGGCGGACAGAATCAGGATCAGGAAGAGAATCTGCGCCGGCGGAAACTCTGTCAGGGAAAGCTGCGCCCGCAGGGATACGTCCGGTTCGGATATGGATGCCCAGGCATCCCCTGCCTGCAGCGACAATACGGTCGCGCCGCCCGCCTGCTTTGCAAGCATGGACGGGTATCCGCCCACCGCTGTGACGGCGAGGGGCGTTGTCCCCTCCTGCATATTGAATGCCTCAAAGTCTACGGTGGATTTCTGCACATAGACAGCATGGGATTTTGCATCGGCAAACACGACTTGCCCGCTCGGGCAGGCAATGAGCTCGGCAGCCTCGGAAACGACCTGCCTTTGCCCGACGGCAAAGCGCTCGACGCGCCCGCCGCCAAGCAAGGCGTATATCGCCTCGCCGTCGCATACGGCGTCCGCAACGACATCGTCGTCGGGGAGCGGCGCGTACAGGTAGACCTCCGGCCGGTACGCGCCATCCTCCGTCGTGGCCTCCTCCGCCGACAAGGGCAGGCTCAGCACCTGTATGGAGGACACATCCGTGCTGATCCCTGTCAAAAGGAGATGCGCGCCATCCGTCGACAGGCTTTTGATATAGTAGACCAGATTGTAGTCACCCGTAAAAAGCTCCTGTGAGGAGCCCAGGGCCGCGTCTGCCACGAGGAGCGTCCAATGCGGGTCGTTGTCCGTAAATTCGCGGATATAGTAAACCTTGCCGTCCATCGCAGCGATTTGCGTGACAAATCCGTATCCGGCATTGTTCGCGCCCCCTGTGTGGATCACTTTGTCGTTCAGCGCCGCGTCCACCTTGCCATCTTGGCCGACGCGGTAGAGATAGGTGGCGGCGCTTCGGTTTTCCGCAAGGTAAACGCCTCCCTTTCCGTCAGCGGCAAGCTCGGGCGCGGCGGCGGACAGCTCGGGCCGGAAAAACGGCCATATCACAAACGCCGCCACACACATGACGGGGATGAAAATCAACAGGATTTTGCCTACTTTACCCAAGCCCATACATCCTTTCTCATGCCCCGCCCAGATGTTCCGTGCCGATGGTTTCCAAACTGCCCGCAAAAAGCTTTGAGAGCGAAAAGTCGCCAAAGATTACGAAGCTGAGGAGCATCATGATTGCGACTGCCGCACAGGCGACGCAGAGAATCAGCAAAATCCGAAACCAGACATCCCGGTGCTTCGCGAAAGCTTCTTTCACGCGGGCCGAAACGCGCCCTTTGTCTTGCGGTATCTCTGTCAGGCGGATGTCGCGGTAGACCTCCGCAAACTGCGCGTACGCCTTTCGGAACGCTTTCCCTTTGATCAGCGCAAAGCTCTTCAAATCCCTGCCTGTGTTGATGCGCAGGATATCAAGCAGGACGTCCGCGCAGCGCACCACGCAGTCGGACTCTGTCAAAGACGCGTCGAGCGCGCCCAAATCAAAATCCGTCGTCAGGAATACGCTGTTGTCCTTTTCGATGTTGATGAGCCTTTGGTCGAGCTGCAGATAGAGGAGCGGCCACGGAAGGGGGGATTCGATGCAGGCGAGCACAAGATTGACGCAAATCTGCTCCCTCACGCGCGATGAAACGACCTGCCCGCCCACAAAAGCGTCGAGACGCCGCTTTTCGCGGTAACGAAAGAGAAAACAGATTTGGTCGCCCTGCATGAAAGAACGCAAATAGGCCGGGCCCTCGCCGGGCCGCTCGCTGTCTGCAAACACAGCCAGCAGGAGTTTTGACTTTTCACGGTCCGATACGGCAAGGAGGGTATAGTACGGCTGGCTGTAAGCCGAGATGTCCCGGCATACCAAAATGCTGTTCACCGCGCTTTGAAAGAGCACGGAAACACACTTGAGCGTCATATTGTCAATCCGGTAGACGTCTTGGTCCATTCAAAATCCCCTATGCGCCCTCTTTGTCCTTTTTCTTCACCACCACATAGGCAAATGTCGAAATAAAGATATTGTCCGCGCAGGTGATGCGCACCTCGTTCACGCCTTCCTTGTTTGGGGCTGTATAGATGCCGTCCGGCGTGATGGAGCCGGAATTTTTTTCTGTCAGTTCGTACGCCAAGGCGCAAGCCTCCATGTTTTTGAACCGTACATCGACGAAGCAGCTTTCGTTCGGCGCGACGAGTATGGTCGGCTGCACGGGGGAGATGGAGGCGTCGCCGGAAAGCTGCGTCCGGATGCTGCGGTCTTCGCCGACAGGAAACTTGACCGCCACCCACCTCAGCAGCAAAACAACGTAGTTTGTATTTTTTGTCAGCCTTGCCGCCACAAAGAAACTGCCGCGGTCGCACAGGACGCGCACGGCCAGGTCGGCATGGGGCACCGGCACTTCTTTCTTTTCCTCAAAAAGGCTCGGGTCCCCGTAGATCGTGTTTTTCGACTGCACCTCAAGCTTTGCGTCCATTGCCATATATTCGAAGCCTACGCTGACATGGACATCCCCGCTCCCGAGCCCGTGGATGATCTCATGCGAATGGAATATTTTGTCCTTTTTGCCGTCCATGCCGATCGGTATCTCGCAAAACCCTGTGGCGTATACAGGCTCGCGGGGCGCGAAATATTCCGGGGCGTCATCGGCCTGCCCCCCCTCGCGCACGGCCGCATACGGCGAGGGCTCCAAGAACCACGCGAGAAATTCGTTGCGTTTCGCGTCATTGGAAGCAGCACGGATATAATGCTTGACGCCGGCCTCGCGTATATCGTCGATGATACACACGCTGCCATTGCGCTCAAACTTGATCTGCGCCAATTTGATGGCCTCTGCCGCGCCGCCGGCGGAGCGGGCCTCCAAGCTGATTTTCGCGATCTCCCGCTCCACGACTTCGTCGGCCGCCTCGTCCGTCACCGCGATGCGCAGCATCGCATTGCTTTGGGGATGCCTTTCTTTTCCGTCGACCACAACCTTGCATTGATCCGCTTTGGCAAGCACCGTCGCTTCTGCGGCATCCCCCGTTTTGACATTCAGGACGCGGGAAATGTGCCGCGTCTCCCCGAAGGCGAGCGTAAAAGGCGGGATGTCCACACGAAACTCGTGTTCGTCGCCATCCCCGACAAAGGCGGTCGATTGAAACGTGCCGGCCATCGAAAACGCCTTGTCCTCGTCCGACAGCTTTTCCACATCAATGCCGAGGCGCACGCGATAGCCGCGCGGGATGACAGCGGGCACAACAAGGCTCACGGCATAGTCCGCGTCCGCGTAGAGTTTTGTATGCGTCAGAAATTCCGATTTGGGCTCTGCGGCCGGCTTCTCCGAGTCCGCGTCGATGAGGAAAAGCGTCCCGCCCTCGCGGATGCGGTTCATCTCGTATTCGCCCTCCCGGTCCGAAGCGCCCACTGCGTACACGGGCTGCACTGCCTCCTCGGCATAGCGCAGGCAAAGATAGACATTGTCGCTCTTGACTTCTTCAAAGCCCTCGATTGCGGAAAGTTTCCGCACCGCAGAATTTTCGAGGACAATATCGCGCCCGTACCCGTCCACCGCGACGCCCGACTCGACCATGAGCGTGATGTCGTCAATGGTATACACGCTCAGCCCGCAGATCACGCCTGAGCCGTGCAGGAGGCCGTTCACAAAGCAGCGCTTGTTGCCTAAGTAGGCCTGCTCCGCCTGAAAATCCGCCGTTGTCAGCAATTTCCCGGAATAATACCGATTCCGCTCAAATGGAAGAAGATTGTTGTTTTTCAAAACGCGCACCGCCTTTCGATATATAGCTTTCCGTACGGCTCATATTGTAATCTATCTGAATTGAGAACGAATTAAAGATTTGCTAAAATTCGGATTTTTCGATAGTTATCCATGCCTGTTTGTCTTGTACCCCGTTTTGGCATATTGAAACATCATTTTCAAAATATTATTCCCGCGGCAATTCGCGAAGAATCGTTCGAGTGGATGGAAATCGATTTTCTGATTGTGCGTGATGTGCTAAAGGCCAAGATTTGCCCGATTGTGGCCAAATCCGCCAAGCGGCATACGCTGTCGTCCTTTATGCCGCAACTGCACAGACTTGCCTCGCCAGCCGTAGAGCGCCACAGGATAAAACCGTCATTGCGAGCGAGGCGAAGCAATCCAGTGGTTCATGGATTGCCGCAGGCGCCTCGCTCGCAATGACGGTATTCTATACCCTTTTTGTCATTTTCTTTCCGTGTATGGCAATGGCAGCCGCCACGCCCAACAGCGCCGCCGCGCCGCCCAGCAAGGGCCATAGCTTGCGATCGGCGCCGGCGCCGGGATTGCCATCCGCCTGTGGCGGCGCCCCATCCGGAATATCGGCCTCGGCAACATCCGCCGGCACCGGCGCTGTACCCTGCGCATCGGCCGCGTTGCCCGCGGCATCCGGCGTTTTTATGTCGCTTTTTATGCCGCTTGTGTTTGGCAGCTTGCTGATGGCGCCGGCGGCCCCGACACTATCCGCTTTCGGGGTCGGTTTGACTGTGAATATGCCTTTGACGAATGTGATCGCGTAGTTGGCGTTTGCAAACGGCTCGTCCTCTATGATGTCATGCTGCCCGACCGCAGTCCCAATGTATGTCAGGGTGCCGGCCAGCGTGTCGCCGGCGATCAGCCCGGGTCTGACGGTATAGGTCAGGGCGAAGTCGTCCTCGCCGAAATATTTCTCGGCATCGTTCGCGGCAACGGTGATTGCAAAAGGCGCAATGTCCGCAGTGATGCCGGCAGGCGGGCCGCCAAGGCTGTAGTTGCCCTTGTCCGCGCCATCCAGCGCATAGCCGCTGAATATGACCTTTTTGCCTGTGCCGGCGTTCTTGTCCTCGAACGCCGCCGTGCCCGGGGAAACGGCCAGGTCGTCGCCGTTCACTTTGCCGTCGATGCCCGCCGTGCCGGCAACTGACGCGGCCGCGCTGCCGTCATAGACCTTGTTTTCGGCGGACAGGCCGGTGATGGCAACCTCCTTCTGGCGGACTGTTACGGGGAACACCGCAGAGGAAACGGGGTTGTAGTTGTCGTTGCCCGGCATGGTCGCGGTGACGGAAAAACTGCCCGCCGCAAGAATGGACAGAGTGTTTCCGCTGATGACGGCGACACTCGTGTCGCTGGATTCATATGTCACTGTCCCGCCGGAGCTGCCGCCTGCTGTGCCCAACGTCACGGGGCTGCCGCCGTAGGTGCAGAAACCGGGCAGGCCCGTGATTGCGAGCGCGGACTGCGGCGCCTTGCCGACATTGTACGCGCTGATCGTGTCGTCATCGCCCAAATAGTTCCCGTCGCCCGCGTACACGGCCTTGAGGTCGTGGTCGTCCATGCCCAAGGTGACGGTTGTCTGCGCCAAGCCGTCGACGAGATTGGCGCTGCCCAGCGAAGCAGTCCCTTCGAAGAATTCCACGCTGCCGGTCGGCGCCGCCCCCGCGCCGGCCAAGCTCGCCGTGAGGGTGACATTGTCCGTGCCGTAAACCGCAGCATCGTTTGCCGTCAGCGCCAACGTGCTTGCGGCTTTGCCCACGGACAGGGAGATCGCGGTTGTCCCGGGCGCGTCGCTCCCGGGCAGCGGCCCGGACGGGTAGCTTTCGCCCAGCGGGTTGTACGAAACGGCCAGGGTGTACGCCGTATCGCTTGCCGCAAGGGTGTTGAGCCACGTCTCTTTGAAGGCAATCACGCCGCCGCTGACGGTATAATCGCTGCCCAAGGCCAACGGGGCGCCGCCTATGCTCACGCCCGCAACCGTGTTGCCGTTGAGGGCAACATTTGCGGTTCGGTCAGCGGCGCTGAACCGTGTGTGGGAAATGCTTTGCGTATCCTGTGCGCTATCGGTGTACAGCACCACGCCCGCACTGTTGATGATAGCGGCATTCCCGCTGGCGTCAGCCAGCTTTGCGTAAACGATATATTTGCTGTCCGGGTTGATATCAAACGCGCCGGTATAGGTTTGCCATCCGGGAAGCTGCTCCGCCTCTGCCTCTGTGGCGATTTCGGTGGCGGACAACAGGTATTCTACAATTGTGTCATCGTGGCTGTCATCACTTGCCGTGATGGCCACGCCCTGCGCGGTCTTGGAGAACAGCCCTAAAGAAACGTTGTTCCAAAAGCTGCCCCAGCTGTTTGTGCCAATGGAGATCGTCCCCGTAGGCGCGGTGACATCGGTGACGGTGACCGCGTACTCGGCCGATACCGCGTCGTCGTAGGCGCCATTCCCCGCCATGACCGCTATGATTTTGAAAGTGCCGTAGCTGCTGATGGTGAGCGTATCCCCGCTCACGTTGGCAATCGTGCCGCCATCGGTGACGCTGTAGGTGACCGAGCCGTCCGACGAGCCGCCGCTTGTGCCCAGGGTGATGGGCGAAACGCCGAGATTGTACGCAGAGTCGAGGTTGGTGATCGTCAGCGCAGACTGCGTGAGCTTGGTTACATCCAACTTGCCATTCGCGAACAAAATATCATAATTGTTTGAAGTCAGTCCTCTTGGGGTGATGTCGTACTGTCCGCCCGGGCGTAAAGTACCCGCCGTGCCGGTTGTGGAAAACGCCAATGTGCCGCCCAAATTTGCGATTGTTTCGCTGTTCGCAAAGCCGTCAATCGTCACCGTGTTGACCGGATCCGCTTCGCCGATCGACTTTGACTTGTCGTCCGCCGTCACGGTCAGCACTTTTTTGCCAATCGTGAAGTTGCCGCTGAGGGTTTCGTTGCGGTAGTGGCTGTTTAGCGTAACATCCACAGTCGCCGTCCCGACGTTGGTGTTGTTGGTCGCCGTATAATTATAATCCGTGCCGTAATGCAGACCCGTCCCGTCAACAGTCACCATATTTACTGTGACAGCATTCGATGCGGGGGTTTGCGCCGTGCCGTTATAGGTGTAATTTCCATTGACCGTTACAGTCGGTGTGATCACGTTTGCCGTTGTGCGGATATAGCTGTTGTACAGCAATCCGGAAGACGTGACTGCATCCCACGAGGATTTTGTGCTCGCCGGAACTTGTATTTTCAGCTTGCCGAGACATTCTGCCGGGACGTACCAGTTATACATATAAGTAAGCATAAACGAGTTCGGTACTGCATTTGTATTTAAGATGAGCGTGGTGAGGGACGTACATCCTTCAGCATATCCACGCAAACTTATACCGACAGCGATTGTGGTTGGAGGAACAGTATGTGGTATCTCAGGATGCCCAACGTTATCCACAGCCGGCAATTCCAACGTTGTCAAGGATGTGCAACCGCTTGCATACCTATACATGAAATATGAATCCCACGCTTTTAAAACACCGGTCGTATCAGGCACGCCCAATGAGGTCAGATTGGTGCAATTGATGGCATAGCAACTCAAAAAATTATCATTATCGGCACTGTAATTGTGTATATTTGGCATATTGCTGACATTGGTGATGCTCGGATCCATATCCACCGTCACTTTTGCTTTGATGTTGGGCAAAACCGCTGTTTCGACATACTTCAGCGCTTCGCCTATCGAGGTGTAGATGTAGATGACGCCGTTTCGCGCGGCTACAACATCATTGTTGGTAATAGCGGTGGTTTTCCACGTTATGCCATCGGTAGACCATCTTGAGTTGCGCACCATTGACTTATTTGCCGACAAGGTAGCATCGGCTGCGACATTCATCGTCGCGACCACGCCGACCCCGGGCGGGATATAGCTCCCGGATTCCCATGCGGTAAGCACGACATCGTCTGCGGTGCGGATATAGTTGGTGTATAAGGTTTGACCGTTAACGATCAAGGCTTCCCACGCGGATTTCGTTTCCGCCGGGACAATGATTTTCAGAATGCCAAGCCGACCGCTCGGGATATTCCAGTTGACATTGTGTACGGCAAACCAACTCGGCGCAGAAGTTGCGGCAAGATAGGTGAGGGCGGAGCAATTTTGTGCGTAATTTGCCATAAAAGGGGCGCCGGCGACCGTCAAACCAATAGCATCCGGCATGCCCAATTTCGTGAGGGCGGAGCAAGCATCTGCGTATTCACTTAAAAAATATGCGCCGACAGTTTTCAGTTTTGATGTATTTGGAGCATCCAATGCCGTCAGCGCAGTACAATTGCTTGCGTAGCCGGACATGAAATAGTCGCCGGCCGTTTTTAAGTTAGATATATCGGGCATGCCCAATGCCGCAAGTCCGCTGCAGCTATTTGCGTAGCCGGCCATGAAATAGCCCCCCACAGTTGCCGCATTGGATATATCCGGGGCTTCCAGTGACTTTAGGCCATAGCAGCCTTGCGCATAATATCCTAAATTCCCGAATTTCATGAAGCGACGGGTGGCACGATTCCCAAGGCTTCAAAGATCTTGCGTTGTTTGTCTGTG
>JAITMX010000203.1 GCA_031290775.1 Eubacteriales Family XIII. Incertae Sedis bacterium | reverse complement strand
TTTGCACCTCTGCTGTCCGTTTTTCCATTACACGCTAAAGCGTGTGGAAAAAAGGCAACGCAGTCAGGCGGAAAAAAGACAAACCAAATGTCCAATTTATTTCTCACCGCTTCCTTAGGTGATACGGTCATGCCGGATGAATCCAAGACAAAGTCGATGACTTTCTCAAAAGCAGGCCTGTTGTTCACCCGATGACGGGCAAAAATGTCTTTTTCGATAATTGTATTAAGTACGCCTTTGACAAACGCGTCCGCTGAAGGAATTCCGCTTGCCATCAGATTGTTGGCCTCCGGGATACCACCAAAATAGACAAACTCGGCGAAACTTTCCGTTTTTGTGAACTTTCGCGGATTTTGCGCCTGCTCCAATTCGCTCTCGTTCGTTTTCAAAAACTGTACATACTCTTGATAGGAGTACGGATACATCTCAATCTCAAGATAGCGTCCGGTAAGCAGAGTCGCCAGTTCGCCGGAGAGAAAATACGCATTGGAGCCTGTGATATAAACATCGCAATTCTTCTTGATGAACAGCCCGTCTACCAAGCGCTCAAATGTATCAACATTTTGCACCTCGTCCAAGAAAACGTAGTTCATCTTGTCCGGCAGCAACCTGGCCTTGATGTGATCGTACATCTGCTTCCAGTCGCCGATGGCATAGATATCAGGATCTTCAAAATTGTAGAATTGTATCTGCGCCTCGGCCACGCCGCCGCCGCGCAGTTCGTCAGCGAACATCTCCAGCAGCGTGGACTTGCCGCAACGTCTCACACCGGTCACAACCTTGACAAGATGCCGGTCACGCAGGCTATGGAGCTGTTCTATGTATTTTGGCCGGTCAACGAGTTTCATAGCGCCCCCTCACTCCTCCTTCGACAGCGGCGCGAGATCCAGCGCGAGTTTTTTGCGCCCCTCTGTGTCGAACATCACGGTCGCGAAGCCGTTTGCCGCCTCTATGACAAGCCCCGCGCCAAACTTGCGGTGCCGCACGCGGTCGCCCGCGCCCACGCTGATCGCCTTGGCCTCTTCACGCTGCTTTACGTCCGCGCGCGCCGCGCCAAACGCGTCGATCGGCCTGCGCCCGCTCTCCCCGAAAGGCCGCGCGCCGCCCCAGCCGCCCGACAGGTCGCCGTGCAGATAGCCTGTCAAATCGCCGCCGGGCTTGTCCGCCCCCTCGTCGAGCACGCTCTTGTCAAGCTCCGAGAGAAAGCGGGATTCCAGCGTATAATCCCTGCGCCCGTACAATGTGCGCACTTTTGCGCGCAGCAGATAGAGCCGGTCCATCGCGCGCGTCATGCCGACATAGCACAGCCTGCGCTCCTCGTCGACGCGGCCGTCTTCGCCGATCGACCGCTGCGTCGGGAAAAGCCCTTCTTCCATTCCGGGCATGAAGACGACGGGGAACTCAAGCCCTTTCGCGCTGTGCAGCGTCATGACCGTGACCGCGTCGGCGCCTTTGTCAAGATTGTCGACATCGCTCATCAAGGCCGTTTTTTCGAGGAAGTCCGAAAGCGCCAGCTCCGGGTCCTCGGCCTCGTTTTGGATAATCGCGCTGCGAAATTCGAGCAGGTTTTCGATGCGCGCCTCTTCCTCGGGCGTGCCTTTTTCCTCGAGCGCCTTGACATAGCCAGTCTTGGCAAGCAGCTCGTCGTAAAGCTCCGAGACCTTCATGTCGCCGCAGGCCTCCGCAAAACCCATCATGACGGCGGCAAACTCCGAGGCCGCCCGCGCCGCCTTGCCGGTGAGCGGGACCTGCGCCGCGCCGGCCGCGCTGTCTGCACTGGCAGCGCCGGCAAGGCCAGCCATGCCGCTCAAGCCAGCCGCGTCACCCGCGCTATCCGTACCATCCGCGCCGGCAATGCCGGCCAAGCCAGCCATGCCGCCCGTGCTGTCCGTACCATCCGCGCCGCCCGCGCCCGTTTCCCCGGCGAGCAGCTCGAGGATGCTGAGCCCGCGCTGCGCCGCCGCCGCCGCGAGCGCATCCGTACCCTTGCCGCCGATGCCGCGCCGCGGCTCGTTGATGATGCGCAGCAGCGCGACGTCATCCTTGGGATTGGCCGCAAGCGCCATATACGAGAGCATATCCTTGATTTCCTTGCGGTCGTAATACCTCACCTGCCCAAGCATGCGGTACTCGACACCGTGCGCGATGAACGCCTCTTCAAAAGTCCTTGACTGCGCATTTGTGCGTGTGAGCACAGCCATATCGCGCAGCCTGCGCCCGCCGTCCGCGAGCCGCCGCATCTCGTCCGCGACAAAACGCGCCTCCTCTTTTTCGTCGGCCACCATCCGGTAGATTACCTTGTCGCCCGCGCCCCGGTCTGTCCAAAGCGCCTTGTCCTTTCGGTCCGGGTTGCCGCGAATCACGGAATTGGCGCAATCGAGGATGAAGCCGCACGACCGGTAATTCTGCTCGAGCTTGACGACGCGCGCGGCCTTGAAATCCTTTTCAAAATCGAGGATATTTCGGATGTCCGCGCCGCGCCACCCGTAGATCGACTGGTCGTCGTCGCCGACAACGCAGAGGTTGCCGCGCTTTGCGGCGAGCATTTTCACAAAAAGATATTGCAGCCGGTTCGTATCCTGATACTCATCGACCATGATGTAATGAAACCTGTTTTGATAGCGTTCGAGCACGTCCGCGTTTTGCCCAAACAGCCGGACGGCATTCAAAAGCAGGTCGTCAAAATCCATCGCGTTATTGCGTTTCAGCATTTCCGAATAATTTTTGTACAGGATTGCGATATCGCGCCTGCGCGGCCCCACATACTGCCCTTCGGCTTCCGCGAGCGCCTCCGCCGGGCTCTTGCCGTCTTCCTTGAGCCCGCTGATGGCGGAGAGCACATAGGCCGCGCTGTACTGCTTTGGGTCGAGGCCGAGCGCCTTCACGCAGCGTTTGGCCACGGCTTTTTGGTCGGAGGGGTCGTAGACCGCAAAGCCGTTTGTATAGCCGAGCCGGTCGGCATACGAATGGAGGATGCGCAGGCAGGCCGCGTGAAACGTCAATATCCACAGGCCGCCGTAGCCCGACATGGCGCGAAGCAGCCCGTCCCCGTTTTCCTCCATCGCCTCCGCCCCATAGATGAGCCGCGCCACACGCTCGCGCATCTCGCCGGCCGCCTTGTTTGTAAACGTGACGGCGAGGATGTTTCGCGGGTCCACGCCCTCGTCGAGCACGAGCCGCGCGATGCGGTGCGTCATCACGCTCGTCTTCCCGCTGCCGGCCCCCGCCAATATCAACAGCGGCCCCTCGCCGTGCAAGGCCGCCTCCCTCTGCTTTTCGTTCAAATGGCCAAGATTGATCATACACTTCCCTCTTTTCTTGACATAGTATAGCGAATAAATGTTCGATTATCAATCACCCTGCTCTGTGCGCTTGTTTGGCCTGGTCGGGACAAAAAAGAGAGAGGGGATTGCGCGAAGCAACCCCCGAGAGGAATCGGATTTTAACCCGTTTTTTTGCAAATTTCCTTTGTCCTATATGTATTGTAAACCATGTTTTTTTAAAAGTCGGTTGTTTGAACAACTTTTTGAAAATTTATTTTCATTTATTTTTGTTATCCCGGCAACTGTATTTTTGGCTCACGCATGGGATGGTTTTGATATCCGCATCCCCAATAATTTCAGAATTCCCGGCATATCTTTGATGACCGCGTCCGGCGTGGGCGCGTCTTTCCTTTTTTCGGGCGGCAGGGCAAAGGACCAGTCGACGAGAACGGTAAAAACGCCTGCCGCGAGGCCGGCCTCAATATCGTGCCTTGTGTCGCCGATGAAGACAGCTTCCTCGGGGCGGCTGCCGAGCATTTCGAGAATCATCAGGAGCGGCGCGGGGTCGGGCTTGAATTTGTCCGTGTCGCTCGCCGTCAGGACGGCGTCAAACAGATCCGCAATGCCAAAATGCGCAAGGCCCTGCTCCGTCGTGTTCTTGAGGCGGCTCGTCGCGAGCCCCGTCTTGCAGCCTGCCGCCTTTAATGCGCGCAGCGTTTCCTCCGTGCCGTCAAACAGCCGGATGCGGTCCAAATACCTGTCCCTCTGATAGTCGCGGTAGACGCCGACGGCGCGCTCCACATCCACGTCGGGCAGGAGGCGCCGCATCGAGTCCGCGATGACTTCGCCGAGCGTCAGGCGGATTTCGTCCTCGTCCGCTTCGCGCCCCGCCAGTGTCCGGATCGTGTGCCTCCACGACTCCAAAATGAGCTCGTTTGTGTCCATGACGGTGCCGTCAAAATCGAACAGCACGGTGTTTACGCGCGTCAAATCTTTTTGCGGATTTTGCCCCATCTTACGCCCGCGGGTCTTTTTGCTTCAGTTTTTCGTTGATGAACAGGTCGATATCCCCGTCCATGACCGCCTGCACGTTGCCGTTTTCCGCGTCCGTGCGGTGGTCTTTGACGAGCGAGTAAGGGTGGAACACGTAGGAGCGGATCTGGTTGCCCCACGCGATTTGGCTGTAATCGCCCGCGATTTCGGCGATGCTGTCCTTGTGCTCCTGTTCGGCGAGCTCGAGCAGCTTGGATTTGAGGATGCGCATCGCGACTTCCTTGTTTTGGTGCTGGGAGCGCTCGTTTTGGCAGGTGACGACGATGTTGGTCGGCAAGTGCGTGATGCGTACGGCGCTGTCCGTCTTGTTGACGTGCTGCCCGCCCGCGCCCGACGAACGATAGGTATCGATGCGCAGGTCGCCGTCATCGATGTCGACGCTCACTTCGTCGTCGATTTCGGGCATCACGTCGACAGAGGCAAAGCTCGTCTGCCGCTTGCCCTGCGAATTGAAAGGCGAGATGCGCACAAGGCGATGGATGCCTTTTTCTGTTTTCAGATAACCGTAAGCGTTTTCGCCCTCGACCGTAAAGGTCGCGCTTTTGATGCCCGCCTCGTCGGCGTTTTGCAGCTCCCAAAGTTTGACCTTGTGCTTTTTTGACTCCGCCCAGCGCAGATACATACGAAAGAGCATTTCGGCCCAGTCCTGCGCGTCCGTGCCGCCGGCGCCCGAATGGATTGTAACGATGGCATTGGCGCCGTCGTGCTCGCCATCGAGCAGATTTCTGGTCTTCATCGCGTCAAGGTCTTTCGTGAATTTTGCGTAGGCCGCCGCCGCATCCTCGGCAAATTCGCCGCCGGGCTCCTCCTCGGCAAGCTCGACCATCACTTCGAGGTCTTCAAACTCCGCCTTGAGTTTTTCATAACCCGAGGCTTTGGTTTCGAGCGCTTTTTTTTCTTTCAGCAAAATGCTCGCGGCCTCGTGATCCTCCCAAAAGTCCTGCTTTTCGCTCTGCGCTGTCAGCGTTTCGAGACGCGCGGAAAGAGCGCGGAAGTCCATCGCCTCCGCGAGTTCGGCAAGCTGGCCTTCCAACCCTCCCATCTCGGATTTTATTTGATCGATTTCCATCAAGCGAGCCCCTCTGCGCGATTATGCGCGAATCGTGTCCGTTCCGAGATAAGGCCGCAGGGCTTCCGGCACGGCGACGGAGCCGTCCGCCTGCTGGAAGTTTTCGAGGATGGCCGCGACCGTCCGGCCCACGGCAAGGCCGGAGCCGTTCAGCGTGTGCACATATTCGGGTTTTGCGCCCGGCTCCCGGCGGAAGCGGATGCCCGCGCGGCGCGCCTGAAAGTCCGTGAAGTTGCTGCATGAGCTGATCTCGACATAGCGCCCGTAGCTCGGCATCCAGACCTCGATGTCATAGGTCTTGGCTGACGAAAACCCGATGTCGCCCGTCGACAGGCAGGCGACGCGATAGGGCAGCCCGAGGCGTTTCAGCACTTCCTCGGCGGCGGCGGTCAGCGACTCGAGCTCGTCCCAACTCTCCTCGGGCTTTGTGAATTTTACGAGCTCGACCTTGTTGAACTGGTGGACGCGGATAAGCCCGCGCGTGTCGCGGCCGGCGGAACCCGCCTCTTTGCGAAAGCAGGGCGTATATGCCGTATGGTAGATCGGCAGCAGGCCGCCGGGGAGTATCTCATCCATATAGAGGTTGGTCACGGGGACTTCGGCGGTCGGCACGAGAAAAAAATCCTTGGCCGGCACGTGAAACATATCGTCCTCGAATTTGGGGAGCTGCCCCGTGCCCGTCATCGCGGCGCGGTTGACCATAAAGGGCGGCAATATCTCCGTGAAACCGTGCTCCTCCGTGTGCAGGTTGAGCATAAAATTGATAATCGAGCGCTCGAGCCTGGCGCCGGGCCCCTTGCTGACGCAAAAACGCGTGCCCGATATCTTGGCGGCGCGTTCAAAGTCGAGGATGTCCAAATCGGTCCCGATATCCCAATGCGCCTTGGGCTCAAAGCCAAACGCGGCCGGCTCCCCAAAGCGGCGCACTTCTGTGTTTGCGCTGTCGTCCGCGCCGACCGGCACGCTCCCGTCCGGCGTGTTGGGGATTTCGAGCAGGGCGTTTTTCAGCGCCTCGTCCGCTTCCGCGGCGGCGGCTTCCTTTTCCTTGACGGTCTCGGACAGCGTCTTCATCTCCTCAAGGACGGCCGACGCGTCCCCGCCCTCTTTTTTGATGCGCGGGATTTCTTTTGAGACCGCGTTTTGGCGCGCCTTCAGCTGCTCCGCTTCGGCGATGAGCTCGCGGCGGCGCTTGTCGGCCAGCAGCGCTTCGCGCAGGCCAAAGTCGCCCTTGCCGCGGCTCTCCACCGCGGCAAGCACGTTTTCAAAGTCCTCCCTGATTCGTTTGATGTCAAGCATATTTTTTCGTCTCCAACAGGACAGATGAACCGTCCCCTTTTGTCTGCAAAATGGATTGCTTCGCTTCGCTCGCAATGACAGCAGCGTTTCCACACAGTCTGCCGTCCCCTTTTGTCCTTAGGCGGCACTGGCCGCTTCGGCTTCGGATGCCGCAGCGCCGCCGTCGGCCGCCTCTTCCTCCGCCAGCGCCGGGGCCGGGCGCGCGCCCGTCCCGGTATCCCCCGCGAGTTTCGAGAGATACTCGCCGAGCTCTTTCTGCGCTTCGCCGTAGGCGGCCCAGTCGCCGTCTTTCAACGCTCGCTGGCCCTTGTCAAAAGCCGCCTGTGCGCCCGCAATGAGCTCAGCCTGCGAAAGCCCGTCAATTTCCGCCGCGCCCGCATCCGAGCCGCCGGGGCTCGTTCCCGCGCCGCCGGGGCTTGTTCCCTCACCGCCTGGCGTGCCGCTGCCGTCGCCTTCCTGATCGGCATCCTCGCCGCCCGGCAGCGTCGCCGAGCCATCGCCGACGCCCGCGCCAAACATCGCGTCGAGCGCTTCCGCAAGCGTGTTTTCATAGGCGATCTTGTCGTTGTAGTAGACGATGATCTTTTTGACTTCCGGCATGGAGCCCTCGTTTGCCTGCAGATAAATCGGCTCGACATACATGATGCTGTTTTCGATCGGAATGACAAACAGGTTGCCGCGGCGGTACTCGGAACCCGAGTTTTGCCAGAGCGCAAAGTCCTGCGAGATGGTCGTGTCCTGCGCGATCTGCGCGTCGATTTGGCTCGGCCCCATGACAATCTTGCCCTTGGGCAGCTGATACAAAATCAGCTCGCCATAGTGCTCGCCGTCATTGCGCGCGACCAAAAGCGCGGTCATGTTATTCTTGTCCTTGGGCGTGTAGGGGATGGAGTTGATGAACTCGACATCCTGCTCTCCGGGCAGTTTCATGATGTAATAATTGGGCTGCATCGCCGTTTCATCATCGCTCGCCCCGACTTTTTCTTTCGCGATGTCCCAACGGTCTTCGCCCTGGTAGAAAACGCTGATGTTTGTCATATGGTAGCGTTTGTACACATTGGCCTGGATATTGAGCATCGTGGACGGGTAGCGGATATGCTGCGCGACGCCGCCTGGCATCTGGTCTATCGTGCGGAAGAGCTGAGGATAGATCTTGCTCATCGTTGCCGCGACAGGATCGGCCTCGTCAACGAGGTAGTAGCCCGTGTCGCCCGTATAGGCGTCGATGACCACTTTCACAGAGTTGCGGATATAGTTTGTCGTATCGCCCGCCGAGAAATTGTACGGCTCGGAGTACGGGTAGTTTTTGCTCGTCGTATAGGCGTCGATGATCCAATACAGATTGCCGTTTGCCGTCACCATATAGGGATCGGAATACTGGAGGTCGCCCATGATCTCGCGGACGCGCTGGGCGATGTTGCGGTTGATGATGATGCGGCTTTCCGAATTGATATTTGACGAAAACAGGAGTTTGATGTCGCCCTCGCGAATCGAAAACATGATGCGGTTGAACAAATTCATCTTCACGCCGCTGTCCGCCTCGTACATCGTCTGCACATTGCTCTCGCCGTCCGGATAGTCAAATTCCTGCTCATCCGTGCCAACGACGATGGCGTTGTTTGTCAGCTCGCCAAAGTAGATCTCGGGCCGCGTAATCTCAATTTCATCGACCTGCGACTCCGGGGGGATGTTTTTGATGAGCATGTCGGGCTGGCCGCTCGCCGTCACCTTGTCGACACGCGACAGCGCGATGCCGTAGCCATGCGTATATTTCAGATGCAGGTTGAGCCATTGATTGGGAATCTTTGTCTCGTCGATCTCGCGCGCGGTCAGGAATGTCTGCGTGTACTCGCCGTTGATCATATAACGGTCAACATCGACATCGTTGAAGTTGTAATACTGCCGGATGCTCTGTGTGGAATTGTAAAATATTTTTGCCGGGTCGTAGTCGTTGATGCGGATATTTTTGATGGTCTCCGAATTGCTCTCGATATCGGCGCCGGTCAGCTGGTTGTCCGCCGGGAAATCGCGTATGCTGACATCCCCGAGATCGTAGGCGTTTTGCGTGAACTCGATGTTGTAAGCGAGATAAGGGCCTTCCTTGTTGATTGCGTCAGGCGAAACGACGAGGTTTTGCATGACTGCGCCGACGATCGCGCCGACGATCCCGACGCAGATCATGACGACAGGGACGGCAAAGGTCGTTTTGACTTTTTTGACCGCGACGCCGCGCGCAAACATGATGGCCGCGATCACGGCAAGCACGATGAGGATGCGGTAAACCCAAAGCGTGATGTGGATGTCCATATAGCCCGCGCCGTAGAGGACATCCGTGCTCGTGTAGAGCAGGTCAAACTGGCGCAGGAAAAAGTTGACGCCGAGCATGAGAAAAAACAAAATGCCGAGCACGATGATCTGCTTGGACGCGATATAAATGAGCTCGCGGAAATGCCCGCCCGAGCCATCCTGCCGCGGCTGCGCGCCCTGCGGGTTGATCAATTCGGGATCGATGCCGAAGGCGCGCATGAGGTTTTCGGTGAACGCGCTCCGCTGCTGCGTCTGCTTGCGGCGTTTGCCAAGCTCGTCGTCCGACTCTTCCGCCTGCGGGATCGCCTTGGGCGGCGCGACGCTCATGAGGATCGCGTAATAAATGAAGGTCATAAAGGCATACACGACGATGCCCGTGATGACCGTGTTGTTCAGGCCATGGATGAACTGCAGCCGGAAGGTATAAAACGACACGTCAAATCCAAAAATCGGGTCTGCGATCCCAAAATCCGTCGAGTTGCGGAATTGAAGGAAGGTGTACCACACTGTCGTAACCGCTGTGTAGGTGATGATGAGCGAGGCGAACGCGGAAAACGCGAGCGAGAGCCGTTTTTGCCCTTTCGCGCCGAGCCGCTCCTCGGAGATGATGAGGCGTTTGTGGTAACCCTTGTTGATCGCGTTCAGATACAATGTCCCGACGAGGAACAGTATCAAGAAAACCGGCACGCCGATTGCCAGCTGTGTCAGCAGTTTTTTCAAAAAGACGCTGATATAGCCGAGATCGTTGAACCAAAAGATATCTGTGATAAAACCGGATAGCGCGGCTAACGCTATGATGATGACGATACAGGCGATCACAACGCCGGCAACGACTCTTTTTCGTTTTTCGTTCATTGAATCGCCTCGTTCCTTTCTTTGCCAATGGCTTCATCCAAAGAGCAGTGGTGATTTGTTTGACGGGCCTTCATCACGCGGCGCGGGGCGCCTTCCTCTATAAATACGGCCAAAACAACACCGACGCCGGGAAGCCTACGCCCGCCGAGCCGCCGATTCCGAGTTTTTCCTGAATGATCTCGATTGCGTCCTGCACATAGTGGGCGCCGAGCGAAGTCGGGCTGAGCTTGAGCATCGCGATACACACGACAACGATTACGAGAATGATGATGAGTATCGTGATTACGATGGACAGCGCCGTGGTTTTGGCATTGCTCGATTTGCTCGATTTGCTCGATTTGTTTGCTTTGCGTTGCTGCTGTTTGATCGTGGGTATCGGATCGTTTTGACCGATATTTTCGGCCGCCTCCGCGCCTTCGGCCTTGCCGAGAGGCTCATCGTCATATGCCGTCAGAAAAGCGGGCAGCTCTTCGGTCGGCGCGGCTTCGGTTGCGGGCATTTCAGTTGCGGGCGTTTCGGGCTCCGCCTCCGAAATCCCCTGCGTGTAAGCCGTAAAAAACGAGGGCGGGCCATCCTGATCGAAAGCGCCTATCGGCTCCTCCGCTACCGCAGGCACGATAAACTCGGGTGCGGGGGGCGCTGCCGGCGCGGGGGCTTCTTCGGTGGCGGGCGCAAAGGACTGCCCCGCTGCCACGGGATCGGCAAACGCGGATGGTTCCGCCAGAACTGCGGATTCTTCGATAGCGGGAGAGGGCGCCCCTTCGGCCAAAGGAATCGTGATTTCCTCAGCTTCTTCGGTCGCAAAGGGGGCTGCAAAAGCGGTCACGTCAAAATCAGGCACCATGAAGGGCGCCGCTTCAAAACCGGGCGCCGCGAAAGAAGCCTCAGCAGCATCGGGTGCCGCAAAAGGCATCGCAAACCCGGCTGTGCCAAAATCGGGCGCCGCAAAAGGTGTTGCGGGGGCAGGTGTTTCAATGTTCGCTTCAGGGACAAAAGTCGGCGTTTCTTCCATTATTGGCAAGGGTATAGGCGCTGAAGCCTCGGCTGCCGCCGGAGTAAGCGCTTCGATTGGTTCAGGTTGCGCAAAGGCCGATGGCAGCGGCGCTTCCTCTGCGGGCACGATCGGCTCAAAATCGAAATCGGCAGATGCCGAAGCTCCCTGCACGGGCGTTTCATCAAACGGAAAGTCGATGGGCCTGTCAAGGAAAGCGGCGACCGAAGCCCGTGTCGGCGCTTCGTTTCGCGAGGCGCCCCACGGGGTGGGGGCGGATTCCGTGATTGCCGGGGAGGGGGAGGGGGCTTCCGTTGTTGCGGGCAACACTTCCTCACCGGCCTCTGGCGCTTCGGCAAACCCATACTGTTCAAAGTCCGCATAGGAAACGGGCTGTACAGCTGCGGGCAAGCCGGAAGGGGCCTCCCTTGCAAATTCCAGATTTGGCTCACCGGCACGAAGCATTTCGCCTTCCGGATCGGATTCGGCTTCCTGCGATTTGTAAGCGATCTTGTCGGCGTCAAAATCGGAAAGCGGCTTTTCGCCATGCAGGAATGCGTGGCCATAGTCTTTGCCGTCAAAGGGAAAGCCTTCCCCGAGCGCGGACACAGGCACACGCACGGCCGCAACGCCGGGCTCCCTCGACGCCGCATGCGTTGCGGGCAAAACGTCAGGCGGTTCAAGCCTGGCGCGTTCAGCCAAACCCGGTTTTTCCGCGACCTCGAACACTTCAAGGTCGGCGTACGATATCTCGGATGGCTCCGGCCTCACGGGATCTGCTCCGTGAGAGAGCGGAGCGGGGGTGTGGCTACGCATCTCGCGGGTCATTTCCATGTCGGATTTTTTCAAAAACTCTTCGATGCGTTCTTCGATATAGGACGCGGAATCGGAAACCGCCAAATCTTCGGCGCCCGGCAAAAACGGCGCTTCGGGCTCGATTTGGCTTCTTATGTCCTGAGCCTGCGTCTCGCGATTTTTGAGTCTTTCAAATTCTTTGTCCAAAAGCTCCTGAAACTCTTCGTTTTTTTTGTCAACATCAAACTTTGCCTGCTCCTCGTCGGAAGGCTTCAGCGCAAAGAAAGCTGCGTCCTGCGGGACGGGGGCAACCGGCGCTTCGTGGGCGGCAGGGTGAAGCTGGTCTTCAGGCTCAAAGGATCGAAAAAGGGGAGGCTCGGCGGCCGGATCCGCGTACCCAAATGCAGAATCAGCGTTTGCGGGCGGCGGCACCGGTGTTGCGGCATACTCCGGCGCAGGAGTTTCGTATTCTTGAACGGTGGGGGGAGGTTGCCCCTCCGAAATGAACACAGACTTTGGCTTGTCGCCAAAGACAAATTCATTCGAAAAACTCCTTCGGGGTTTTTGCTCGGTTGCGGGGGTCGGAATCGGCGCAGGGGGTTGCGCTTCCGGCGCTGTGTAGACAGGGGCGGGCGCAGGCTTCGCTTCCTTGGGTTCCTGTGTGAAGAAAGACGGGAAGCTTGTATGGGCAGACGCTTTTTCGACCCGGCGTTTTTTGCGGCGTTCTTCAAGCCTTTCTCTTGCGCCCTTGTCGTCCCCGTCATAAAGGATGCGATTAATCGCTTCGTCCTTCTCTTGTGTGAGCGAGGGCACGGGCGTTTGCTTCGGCGGCGTATAGGAAGGCCTCGCGAACACGGGCGATAGGCTCCCTGTCTCCCGGCGTTGCGCCTCCAAGTCGTTTCCGCAAACATCGCATACCCTGTCAGCGTCGTTTACAGCGTTTCCGCAAACCTTGCAGTTCATGGATTGTCCCCTTTCAATATTGTAATAGCCACGCAAAGCGACAAGAATCGGAAAGCCCGGTCCCATAAGTATTCATATTATTATACCTGAAATAGCACCCTCGATTCAATACGAACGTGTTGCGTTAAAATTGCGGGGAAATTGCAGGGAATCCGGGAGCTGGACAGTCACTCGAAGATCCCCCTCAATAAATCTTGCAAGGCCTCCATGTCTACCTGGCCGCCGCTGACGAGTGCGCCTATGATGAGGACTTCTATGCTGAATATGACCACGAGCAAAATGATGAAATACACACTGCGAAATATATTGTAAGACGCTTTGCGCGCGGGTTTCGGGACGGGTTTCGGGGCCGGCTTGGAGACAGGCTCCGGCTCCGGGATGGGCTCCGGCTCCAAAACGACAAGAGGCGCCGGGGGGAAATCGGGGGTTGGCGCCGGATTCGGAGCGGGCGCCGGGATTGATTCCGTTTTAAATTCGAAGCTGAACACCGATTTCGGAGTTGGCTTCGGCTTGGGGGCCGGCTTGGATTTGGAGGCGGGTTTCGGCGCCGGGGCGGCTGGCGGCTGCGGGGCTGTCAGCGGCTTGGGGGCAAGGGCAGATTTCGGGCCGGCTACCAGTGTCGAAGCCGGCTCGGGAGCGGCAACAGGCGCGAAAGCGGGTTTCCGTGCCGGCGCGGCTGCCGGCTCTGGGGCTGTCAGCGGTTTGGGGGCAAGGGCAGGTGGTGCCGGCGTTGGTTGCGGCGCGGCTGCCGGCTGCGGGGCTGTCAGCGGCTGGGGGGCAAGGGCAGGCGTTGGCGCCGGGGCGGCCTCGGGCTTGGGGGCAAGGGCAGGCGCCGGCGTTGGCTCCGGGGCGGCCTCTGGCTTGGTGGGAATGGCAGACGCCGGCGTTGGCTCCGGGGCGGCCTCGGGCTTGGGGGGAATGGCCGGCGCCGGCGCGGCTGCCGGCTGCGGGGCTGTCAGCGGCTTGGGGGCAAGGGCAGGCG
>JAITMX010000176.1 GCA_031290775.1 Eubacteriales Family XIII. Incertae Sedis bacterium | reverse complement strand
CGCCGCAACCCAAAAGGACCGTCCCCGTGAGTTCCGCCAGGATTTCCGCCGCCAGCGCCTCCTCCCGCAAGATAGGCGCGCCGGGGGGGATGGCGCCCCTCGCGCGAAGCGTTTCCGCGAGCTCCACGGCGAAAGGCAGTTTCAGGCCAAGCGCCCGGATTTCGTCCGCGCGCGCAAAGACCTCGCCCGGTGTGCCGTCCATGCCCACGCGGCCGCCATCCATGATGATGATACGGTCGCCCCCCACCGTTTCTTCCATAAAGTGCGTGATGAGCAGCACCGTGACGCCCTCTTCGTGCAGGCGGGCCGCAATTTCGAGGACCTCCCCGCGGCCCTCGGGGTCGAGCATCGCCGTCGGCTCGTCAAAGATGATGATATCGGGTTTCATGGCGACGACGCCCGCGATCGCGACGCGCTGTTTTTGGCCGCCCGAAAGCAGGTGCGGCGCCATCTTGCGCTGGCCATACATACCTGTGGCCTCAAGCGAGACGCGGATGCGGTCGATGATCTCCTCACGCGGCAGCCCGAGGTTTTCCGGGCCGAAAGCGACATCGTCCTCGACGACCGCGCTCACGAGCTGATTGTCCGGGTTTTGAAAGACCATGCCGGCCATGCGCCGAATCTCCCAGATATACTCGTCCTCGCGCGTATCATAGCCGCCTACGAGCACGCAGCCGGCGGTCGGCGTCAGCAGCGCGTTGATATTTTTGGCAAGCGTTGATTTGCCGCTGCCGTTGCGCCCGATCACGGATGTAAAACTGCCGCGCGTGATTTCGAGGCTGACGCCATCCAACGCAATCACGTCGCCGTCTTCTGTCCGGTACTCAAAGAGGAGCCCCTCGATTTGTATGATGTTCTCTTTTTCGCTTTCCATCGAGCCTAAACTTTGCCTCATTAGCAGACAGGGACAGGCTGTCCGCCTGTCCCCGCATTGTTATTATTTTTGCGTTTGCGCCGGGCCGCTACTTAACGAGCTCGAGATACACTTCTTCCGCATTGTCGCCGCGGCGGGGCCCGAGTTTCAGGATTCTTGTATAGCCGCCCTGCCGGTCTTCGTAGCCCGGCGCGATCTCCTCGAACAGCTTCGTCACGACATCTTCATCAAAGATGTACGCGAGCGCCTGGCGCCGCGCATGCAGATCGCCGCGTTTTCCGAGCGTAACCATCTTTTCGGCCATGCGCCTCGCTTCTTTCGCGCGCATTTCCGTCGTCGTAATCCTGCCCTCACGGAGAAGATCCGTGACGAGATTTCGCAGCATCGCTTTTCTGTGAGCCGAATCCCTGCCTAATTTTCTGTATCCTGGCATTTCCCTCCTCCTTTCTATTCCTCGCCGTCTTTAAGGCCGAGCATGAGTTCTTCCAATTTTTGCTTGATTTCCTCAAGCGATTTGCGTCCGAGATTGCGGACATTCATCATGTCGTCTTCCGACTTGCTGATGAGATCCTCCACCGTATTGATGTTGGCGCGTTTCAGGCAGTTGAACGAACGCACCGAAAGCTCAAGCTCTTCGATCGGCATCTTTTCGAGCGTACGCACCTTTTGGTCCTCGACCTGATCAACCATAATATCGCCGATGTTGTCGGCATTGTCATAGAGGTTGATAAAGAGGTTGAGGTGCTCGCGCATGATACGCGCTCCTGTGGCGACGCTCTCTACGGGCGAAATGCTGCCGTCCGTCCAAATCTCGAGACTGAGCTTGTCATAGTCCGTAACCTGCCCGACGCGCGTGTTTTCGACCGCGTAATTGATCTTTGTGACAGGCGTGTAGATCGAGTCGACCGGGATGACGCCGATCGGCGTCGTTTCCGTCTTGTTCTGCTCGGCCGTCACGTAGCCTCTGCCCTTTGCGAGATTGATTTCCATATACAGCGTCGCGCCTTCTTCAAGCGTCGCAATATGGAGATCGTCATTGTAGACATCGACGTCCGCGTTGGCCTTGATATCGCCGGCCGTCACTTCCATCGGCCCCTTGGCATCAATGATGACTGTCTTGTCATCATCGGAATTGACGCGCACCGCAAGCCGTTTGAGGTTTAGGATGATCTCTGTGACATCCTCCTTGACGCCCGGTATAGTCGAAAACTCGTGCATAATGCCATCTATCTTGATGCTCGTGACCGCACTGCCGGGCAGCGAGGAAAGCAGGATGCGCCGCAAGCTGTTGCCGAGCGTCGTGCCATAGCCGCGTTCGAGCGGCTCGATCACAAACTTGCCATATGTTTCTTCGCCTTCGCCTGAAACAATAGTTATCGTTGGTCTATCGATTTGTTGATTCACGATCATTCCTCCTTGTGCATGATTTTACCGTTTTGCACGCCATTGGCTTCGTCCTGCCCGCTTACTTCGAATAGAGCTCGACGATAAGGTGTTCGGCGATCGGGGTGTCGATCTCTTCCCGCTTGGGAAGCGTCAGTACGGTACCCTCAAGTTTGGAAACTTCGACACTGACCCACGGAGGGGCGCTGATCTGCATTTCCTTGATTTCTTCAAATTTGGGCGACTTGTGGCTGCGCTTTTTGACCGCCACCACGCTGCCGGGGACAACCGTCATCGACGGGATGTCCGCTTTTTTGCCGTTGATCGTGAAATGCCCATGGTTTACAAGCTGCCGCGCTTCCTTCCGCGACGAGGCAAAGCCCATGCGGAACACGACATTGTCAAGCCGGGTTTCAAGCAGGACAAGGAGGTTGTCGCCTGTGATGCCCTTTTTCTTTGCGGCCTTTTCAAATGTATTGCGGAATTGCTTTTCAAGCATGCCGTAGAAACGTTTTGCCTTTTGTTTTTCTCTGAGCTGCAAGCCGTAGTCCGAAGTTTTTTTCCTTCCCTGGCCGTGCTGACCCGGCGGATACGCTCTCCGTTCGAGCGCGCATTTTTGCGAGTAGCAACGGTCGCCTTTCAGAAAGAGTTTTTGTGCTTCTCTTCTGCAGAGCTTGCAGGACGCGTCTGTATATCTTGCCACTTCCTGTCCCTCCTTATACCCTTCTTCTCTTCGGCGGCCGGCACCCGTTGTGGGGGATGGGCGTGATGTCTTTGATCATTGTGATTTCAAGACCTGCCGTCTGAAGCGCCCGGATGGCGGCCTCGCGGCCCGACCCCGGTCCTTTGACATAAACTTCTACATGTTTGAGCCCATGCTCGATGGCCGCTTTTGCGGCAGCCTCCGAAGCCATCTGCGCCGCATAAGGCGTCGATTTCCTCGAACCCTTGAACCCCAGTGAACCTGCGCTCGACCAAGCAATCGCATTGCCGCTCTGGTCTGTGAGCGTGACGAGCGTGTTGTTGAACGAGGCCTGGATATGCGCCTGGCCGCGCTCTATATTCTTGCGCTCTTTTTTCTTTTTTCTGGTTGTCCCTTTTTTGGCCTGTGCCATTGCGTTTGACCCTCCTTGGTATTATGGAAACGCTGATTTAAGCCTTTGCGCTCAATTGCTTGAATCAACGCTTCCTTAGTCGCTCTTCTTCTTTCTGCCAACCGTCTTCTTTGGCCCCTTGCGGGTCCTGGCGTTGGTCTTTGTGTTTTGGCCCCGGACGGGAAGCCCCCTTCTGTGGCGAATCCCGCGGTAGCAGCCGATCTCCATCAATCGCTTGATATTGAGGCTCACATCCCTTCTCAGGTCGCCTTCAACGCTGTAATCGGAATCAATAATCTTTCTGATCTTGCCGGCATCTTCCTCGGACAGATCTTTCACCCTGATACCGGGATCGACGCCCGCTTTCGCGAGGATGTCGCTCGCTGTCTTGCGGCCGATGCCGTAGATGTAGGTCAAGCCGATTTCGACCCTCTTGTCTCTCGGCAAATCGACACCTGCTATACGTGCCATGCGTTTTCCTTCCTTTCCTGCTCTCTTGCTTGCTGAAGAACTTTTTATCGCATAAAAGACCCCTCCCGGCAGAAAGTTTCAATATCTCACGACATGAAAACCAGCCGCCTGCCTCGCGAGCCCTTTTGTCCTGTATTTACCCTTGACGCTGCTTGTGTTTCGGGTTTTCGCAAATCACCATTACTTTGCCGTTGCGTTTGATGACCTTGCACTTTTCGCAGATCGGTTTCACAGATGCTCTGACTTTCATGATTCCCTCCTATATCCCATTTGCTTTTCCATACGCGGCCGCAGCCGCGCAAAACATTATTTTACTATAATTTCCCTTGTCAGGCAAGCACGTTTTTTCATCGCCCGCCGCTGTCCGCCGCTGTTTCGCCGCAGGCTGCGCCCGCGCTACTTGTCCCTCCATGTAATACGGCCTTTTGTGAGGTCGTAGGGCGAAAGCTCCATCCGTACGCGGTCGCCCGGCAGGATGCGGATGAAATTCATCCGGATTTTGCCCGATATGTGCGCATGCACACGATGCCCGTTGTCGAGCTCGACGACGAACATCGCGTTCGGCTGGGATTCGATGACCTTGCCCTCCACCTCGATTACGTCCTTTTTCGCCATATCTATCTATCCCTTTCGTCCAGCGTGATGATCAGCGGCGCTCCGTCTGTAATGATCACCGTATTTTCATAGTGCGACGCAAGTTTGCCGTCTTCCGTTACAACCGTCCAGCCGTCGCCGAGCGTTTTGACGCCCGAAACGCCTTCGTTGAGCATCGGTTCGATCGCCAACGCCATGCCTTTTGCGAGGATGGGGCCCTTGCCGGGCTCTCCGTAGTTTTTTACTTGCGGATCCTCGTGCATTTCCCTGCCGACTCCATGCCCCACATAGTCGAGCACCACCGAAAACCCCGCCGCCTCGACGCAGGCCTGGATCGCGTGGCTGACATCCGACAGCCTGCTGCCCGCCCTGCAGTATTTGAGGCCCTCGAAAAAACTGTCCTTTGCGGCCTCGATGATCCGCGCCGCAGTTTCGGATACTTCCCCGACAGGGTACGTCCGCGCCGCATCGCTGACCCAGCCTTTGTATGTCGCGCCTATGTCCACGGACACAATGTCGCCCGTTTGCAGGCGGCGCGCTTCGCTCGGTATCCCGTGCACGAGCTCCTCGTTGACTGAGACGCACGCGCTGGCGGGAAAGCCGCCGTAGCCTTTGAATGTCGGGATCATATCCGCCGCGAGGATCGCCTCTTCGACAAAACGGTCTATGTCCCTTGTGCTCACACCCGGCCTGGCCAACTCCGCAAGATCATGCAGGATGCGCCCCGTGACGCGGCCGGATGTGGCCATGAGGCCGATTTGCTCGTCCGTCTTGAGTTTGATCATGCGAGCGTCGCCCGGATCTTTTGCTCGACCCGCTCTGTTCCGATCGTTCCGTCTATCTTTGTCAGCACGCCTCTGCTTTCGTAATAATCCACGAGCGGGCTTGTCAGTTCGTTGTATATGTCGATGCGGTTTTCGGCAGTTTCCTCGTCGTCGTCGTCGCGCGTGATGAGCGCAGCCCCGTCAAAATCGCAAATGCCCGGCTCTTTCGGCGGCATCGAGTCAATGTGATAGACACTGTTGCAAACGGGGCATACCCTGCGTCCCGTGATTCTGCGGATCAATAAGCCTTTCGGCACTTCAAGCAAGAAAACGCGTTCGAGTTTTTCGCCGCGCTCCTCGAGCAGCTTGTCAAGGGCGTCTGCCTGCGGCACCGTTCTGGGAAAGCCGTCGAGCAGCCAGCCGCTCTTTGTGTCATCTTCGGCCAGCCTGCTTACAAACAGGTCAACGACGAGATAATCCGGCACCAATCCGCCCGCTTCCATATACGACCCTGCCGCTCTGCCAAGCGCCGTGCGTTCCGCTATGTTTTTTCTCAACAAGTCCCCTGTTGCGATAACAGGTATTCCAAAATCCTCTTTGATGACCCTCGCTTGCGTACCCTTGCCGGATCCCGGAGGGCCGAGCAGCATGATTTTCGGCATATTACAAGAATCCCCTGTAATTGCGCATGACCATCTGGTTTTCGATCTGTTTCATTGTATCGAGCGCAACGCCGACCACGATGAGCAAAGCCGTGCCGCCAAAGCTGATTTGCAGTGCCGTGAACTGTTGGATCAGGTACGGCATTGAAGCAATAACGGCAAGGAATACGGCGCCGACAAAGGTGACGCGCATCATGACGTTGTTCAGATACTCGATTGTGGGCCGCCCCGGGCGGATGCCCGGCACAAAGCCGCCGTTCGCGCGCATATTCTCAGCGACCTCCACAGGATTGAAAGTGATGGCCGTATAGAAATATGTAAAGAACAGGATGAGGATTGCGTCAATGATAACATAGATCCAGACACCCGGGTCGCCCGTGGGCGAGACCCACTTGTTGACGAAGGCTTCAAACTTCCCGCCCGGAAAGAAATATGCGATCGTCAGCGGAAACTGCATGATCGAAAGCCCGAAGATGACAGGGATGACGCCCGCCTGGTTGACCTTGATCGGAATGTGCGTGTTTTGCCCGCCGTACATCTTGCGGCCCACAACGCGCTTGGCGTACTGGACGGGGATGCGGCGCTGGCCTTGCTGGATCAGGACGATGCCCACGATAACGGCGATCGCAAAGATCGCGAACAAAATGAGCGAAATGAGCGAGACTGTGCCGGCCCGATAGCTCGTCAGCGCGCTGCCGATGGCGACGGGTGCGCGGCAGACGATGCCCGCAAAGATGATCAGGCTGATGCCGTTTCCGATGCCGTATTCATTGATTTGCTCGCCGAGCCACATCAGGAAGGCCGTGCCCGCTGTCAGGACAAGGATGATGACAATCGTCATAAAGATGTCGCCGCGGTCTTTCAGCGCGTTTCTGAACAGGCCAAGCGTGAAGCCGACCGCCTGCAAAAGCGCAAGCACTACTGTGAGGTAACGCGTGATCTGCGTCATCTTTTTGCGCCCCTCCGTGCCCTCTTTCGCGAGATTTTCCAAGTAGGGGATCGCAACCGTCAGCAGATTGATGATGATCGACGCTGTGATATACGGCGTGATCGAAAGCGCGAATATCGTGAAGTTTTGGAAAGAGCCGCCCGAAAACAGATTGAACAGCTCAAACAGCCCCTGTCCGTTGAAAGCCTCCGCGAGAACGCTTCTGTCAATCCCGGGAACGGGGATATTGGAACCGAGCCGGAAGACGATGAGCATCAGCAAGGTGAAAATGATCTTGCGGCGGATGTCTGGAATCTGCCACGCCTTGCCGAGCGTTGAAAACATACCCATGCTATATTACCTCGGCTTTGCCGCCGGCCTGCTCAATCGCCGCCGCCGCGGACTTGCTGAATTTGCCTGCTTTGACGGTCAGCTTTTTTTCGAGCTTGCCGTTTCCGAGCACCTTCAGCCCGCTGCCGGTCTTTTTAATGAGGCCCTTTTCCTTGAGCAGCTCCGCCGTAATCTCGGCGCCGTCCTCAAAGACATTGAGGTCGCCGACATTCACGATCGCGGGCTCTACGCGCCAGATATTCGTAAACCCCCTTTTGGGGATACGCCGGTACAGGGGCATCTGGCCGCCTTCGAATCCGAGCCTGACGCCGCCTCCGCTGCGCGAGTTTTGCCCGTTCATGCCCCGTCCGGCTGTTTTGCCCTGCCCGGTTGCAGCGCCTCTGCCCTTGCGCTTGGGCGCTTTGTTTGCGCCCGGCACGGCTCTCAGTTCGTGCAATTTCATTTTGTTTTGCCTCCTTCGCTATCGCTATTCGCCGGGGTTCATTTCATGGGCTTCCCGACTCGCTTATGCCCAACCGCCCTTGTCAGCCCTCTGTGACTGTCACCAAGTGCGATATTTTTGCGACCGCGCCGCGCGTCGCCGGCGAGTCCTCCAGTTCCACCGTCTGGTGCATCTTGCGAAGGCCGAGCGCCGAGACTGTCCTGCGCTGCTTCGGCTGTGCGCCGATGGGGCTCTTTGTCAATGTGATTTTGATTGTTGCCATGATCTCCTCCTATACCTCAGCCGAGGATCTCTTCCCGGGTTTTGCCGCGGAGTTTGCTGATTTCCTCTATCGTCTTCAGCCCTTTGAGCCCTTCGATCGTCGCGTAGGCCATATTGCCCGCGTTGTTGGAGCCGATCGACTTGGCGCGCACGTCCTTGACGCCCGCGAGCTCAAGCACCGTACGCACGGAAGAGCCCGCGATGACGCCCGTGCCTTCAGAACCCGGCATGAGCAACACCCTGCCGGCTCCGAAAATGCCGAGGTTTCTGTGCGGGATCGTCGTGCCGACCGTCGGGACGAAAATGAGTTTTTTCTTTGCGTCCTCGATCGCCTTGCGGACCGCCTCGGGGATTTCCCTTGCCTTGCCCAGGCCGACGCCGACATAGCCGGCTTCGTCGCCGACGACAACGGTGACGGAAAAACGCATATTGCGGCCGCCCTTGACCGTCTTCGCGACTCGCCTGATGTTGACGATAGATTCCTTCAGCTCCATTTTGGATGCGTCGATTGTCTTCTGCATATCGTCCTTCCTCCGTTAAAACTTCAGACCGGCTTCGCGCGCGCCGTCGGCCAGTTCCTTGACTCTTCCGTGATAGAGGAACCCGCCCCTGTCAAACGCGATTTCTTCAATGCCCAATCCGAGCGCGGCCTTGGCGACCTTTTCGCCGACGAGCTTTGCGGCGCCTTTGTTGCCGCCGTAAACCGCCTGCGCCTTGATATCCTTGTCGAGCGTCGAAGCGGCGGTGAGCGTCTTGCCCTCCGTGTCGTCGATGAGCTGGACAGAGATGTTTTTCAGGCTGCGGTAAACACAGAGCCGCGGCTTGCCCGGCGTTCCCGAAAGATTTTTCCGGACGCGCCCATGCCGCGAGACCCGCATATCGTTTCTGCTTTTTTTTGACATCGTTCGCTCCTTTCTCAGCCCTTGGCTCCGGCTTTGCCCTCTTTGCGGCGGACCTTTTCGCCTGAATAACGGATACCCTTGCCCTTGTAGGGCTCCGGCGGCCGCCACGCGCGGATGATAGCCGCGTAATTTCCGACGACCGCTTTGTCGATGCCCTTGACGAGAATCTCCGTGGCGCTCGGCGTTTCCGTCGTGATGCCATCGGGGTCGGGCAGCTCGACCGGATGGGAGTAGCCGAGGCTGAGTACCAATTTGCTTCCTTGCTTGTCGGCCTTGTAGCCGACGCCGACAATCTCAAGTTTGCGCTCAAACCCGTTCGAAACGCCTTGCACCATATTGTCTATCAGCGTACGCGAAAGGCCGTGAAGCGAGCGGCTTTCTTTTTGGTCGTCGCTGCGGCTCACTGTGAGGGCGCCGTCTTCGATCTTGACCGTGATACGCGGCGATATCTTCTGAAACAGATCCCCTCTGGGGCCTTTGACCGTGACGATATTGTCCGCGCCTACCTTCACTTCTACGCCGGCAGGTATCGTCACCGGGACTTTTCCTATTCTCGACATTCTTCCCCTCCTACCAAACGTAACAAATGACTTCGCCGCCGACGCCGATGCGCCTCGCGTCTTTGTCGCTGATGACGCCCTTGGACGTGGAGATGATCGCGATGCCGAGGCCGCCGAGCACACGGGGCACGTCGTCCGCTTTCACAAACACCTTGAGTCCGGGCTTTGAAATCCTGCGAAGCTCGCTGATGACGCGCGTCTTGCCGGGCGCGTACTTCAGCTTGACCGTGATGAGGCCCTGCTTGCCGTCCTCGGCGACGTCATAGTCTTCGATGTAGCCTTCCTCCCGGAGGATGGAAGCGATGGATTTTTTGATTCTGGAAGCGGGGATCTCGACCGTCTTGTGGCCGGCGGAATTCGCGTTCCTAATCCTTGTGAGCATATCCGCTACGGGATCTGTCATTGTCATGTTGTCTTCCTCCTCGTAGTTTCTACCAACTTGCCTTCTTCACGCCGGGTATCTCGCCTTTGTACGCGAGCTCCCTGAAACAAATCCTGCAAATGCCGTACTTTTGGAGCACCGAGTGCGGCCTTCCGCAAATCCGGCAACGCGTATACCCGCGGGTCTTGTACTTTGGCTTGCGCGCTTGCTTTACTTTTAGCGATGTTTTTGCCATAGCTTTTTCCTTTCTACTTTTCAAACGGCATTCCGAGAAGCCGCAAAAGCTCGGCAGCCTCTTCGTCCGTCTTTGCCGTCGTAGTAAAGATCACATTCATGCCCTTGACCTTGTCGATCCGGTCGTACACGATCTCGGGGAAGATGGACTGCTCTTTCAGGCCGAGGCTGTAATTGCCGCGCCCGTCAAACGAATTCTTTGACACCCCGCGGAAGTCGCGCACGCGCGGCAGCACGATGTTGAAAAATTTGTCCACGAATATGTACATATTGTCGCCGCGAAGCGTGACCTTTGTGCCGACCGACATACCCGCGCGGACCTTGAAGTTGGCGACGGACTTTTTGGCTTTCGTGACGACGGGGCGCTGCCCGCTGATGAGCGCAAGCTCCTCAACGGCGCCTTCCATGAGCTTCGCGTTGTCTTTCGCTTCGCCGAGGCCCATGTTGATCGTGATTTTTTCGAGCTTCGGCACTTCCATCGGATTGGCATAGCCAAACTTTTCCGTGAGGGCGGCGAAAGCTTCGGTTTTGTATGTTTCCTTCAATCTGGCTGTCATTTGCTCCCTCCTTAGTCTATCGTCTGGCCGGACTTCTTCGAATAACGGACTTTTTCGCCGTCTTCGATACGATGCCCGACACGGGTACCCGACTTTGCCTTTGTGTCATAGTACATGACGTTTGACGCATCGATCGGCCCCTCGATATGTTTGATGTCGGAGCGCTCTTTGCGGGTTTGCTTTTGATGCTTCGTCTGGACGTTGACGCCCTCGACGAGAATCCGGCCCGTTTCCTTGAAGACCTTCAGCACTTTGCCGCGCTTCCCTTTGTCCTTGCCCGTGATGACCACCACGGTATCTTCTTTCTTGATATGCATGGGCCCCTCCTAAAGCACTTCCGGCGCGAGCGACACGATCTTCATGAAGCTCTTTTCGCGGAGCTCGCGGGCCACAGGCCCAAAGATGCGCGTGCCTACCGGCGTTTTGTCTTCTTTGATGATGACCGCCGCGTTCTGGTCAAACTTTACGTAGCTGCCGTCGTTTCTGCGGGCGCCCGTTTTGGTGCGCACGATGACGGCTTTCACGACATCGCTCTTTTTCACGACGCCGCCCGGCGTCGCGTCCTTGACCGCGCAGACGACGATGTCGCCGATGCTTGCGTATCTGCGGCTCGTGCCGCCGAGGATGCGGATGACGAGGAGCTCTTTCGCTCCCGAGTTGTCCGCGACTCTCAGCCTTGTTTCGTTCTGTATCATTTCGGCCGCCTCCTTATTTCGCTTTTTCCACGATCTCTACGAGACGCCACCGCTTGTCCTTGGACAGCGGCCTCGTCTCCATGATCCTCACCTTGTCGCCGGTATTGCAGGTGTTCTCCTCATCATGCGCCTTGAATTTTGCCGTGCGCTTCACGGCTTTTCCGTAAAGGGAATGCCTGACGAAGTCCTCGACTGCAACCGTGATGGTTTTGTCCATCTTGTCGCTGACGACGATCCCGACCCTTGTCTTTCTGTTATTTCTCTCGGTCTGCACAGTACATCCTCCTTTCCCTTAGCTGATTGCCGCTTCACGCGCAATCTCGTTTTCGCGAATCACGGTCTTGATCCGGGCGATATCGTGCTTGACGTCTTTGATGCGGATCGGGTTTTCGAGCTGGCCCGTCACGTGCTGAAACCTCAAATTGAAGAGTTCGTTTTTCATTTTTTTGAGTTCGTTTTCGAGCTCGGCTTCTGTCAGTTCTCTCACTTTTTCGATTTTCATTTTGCTTCACCGTCCTTTATGATCTCCTCGCCGCGGGCGGCAAATCTCGTCTTGACGGGCAGTTTGTGCGCCGCGAGCCGCATCGCTTCCTTGGCGGCGGCATAGCTGACGCCTTCGATTTCAAACATCACGCGGCCCGGCTTCACGACCGCCACCCAGTATTCGGGCGCGCCCTTGCCGGAACCCATGCGGACCTCGGCGGGTTTTTTCGTGACCGGCTTGTGCGGAAAGATTTTGATGAAGACTTTGCCGCCCCTGCGGATCGACCTCGTCATCGCGATACGCGCCGCTTCGATCTGGTTGGACTTGATCCAGCCGCATTCCTCGGCGATAAGGCCGTATGCCCCATATGTGATGCGGTTGCCTCTCGTCGCAACCCCTTTCATGCGCCCTCTGTGGACTCTGCGTCTCTTGACGCGCTTTGGCATAAGCATTGCCTGATATCTCCTTTCGGTCTATTCTTCGGCGGCGGTTTCCGCAACTTCAGCCACGGGGGCTTCGGCGGGGGCGGAATCCGGCGCGGGGGCTTCCGGGGCGGGCGCTTCCTGAACGGGAGCGGGCCTTTCTCTCTTCGGGGCCGTGCGCTTGCGCGGGTTGATCGCCTTGGGGATCTCAGGGCCCTGGTCGCGGCCGCGGCCTCTGCCGCCTTGCCCGCCTTGGCGATCCCTTCTTGGACGGTCGCCTCCATCCCTGCCGTCTCTGCGGTTGCCTCTGCCCCTGTCTCTGTCTCCGCGCTCGTTGCGCCCCGTCGGCTTTTCTTCGGGTATCTGGCTCATCAACCCTTTTTCAAGGCGTTCGCCCTGGTTGATCCAAACCTTGACGCCGATCTTGCCGTACTGCGTATCCGCTTCGGCAAAACCGTAGTCGATGACCGCGCGGAGCGTATGGAGCGGCACATTGCCCTCGCTGTACTTCTCGCTGCGCGCGATCTCGGCGCCGCCGAGCCTGCCGGCTACGACGACCTTGATGCCTTTTGCGTTGGCTCGTATCGTGCGGCCGATCGCCTGCTTCATCGCCCTGCGGAAAGAGATGCGTTTTTCGAGCGCCTGCGCGATGCTTTCGGCCGTGAGCTGCGCGTCGAGCTCCGAGCGCTTCACCTCGATGATGTTCAGCCGGACGGTCTTTTTCGTCATCTGCTCGAGCGCTTTGCGGATGTCGTCGACCCCGCTGCCGCTGCGGCCGATGATGATGCCCGGTTTGTCCGTCATGACGGAAACCTTGATCTGGTTGTCCGCCGCGCGCTCAATGACCGTCTTGCTGATGCCGGCCGCGTAGAGCTTGCGCTTGATGTACTCGCGGATCTGATTGTCTTCAATCAGGTAGTTTGCAAAATTTTTCTTGTCGGCATACCATTTGGAATCCCAGTCGCTGATGATACCGACCCTGAGCCCGTGCGGGCTTACTTTCTGACCCATCCGTGAAAACCTCCTATTCCTTTTCCCTGAGCGTCACGCCGACGTGGCTGCTTCTCTTGAGTATCGGGAATGCCCTTCCCTTGGAGCCGGCTCGCCATCTTTTCATCGTGGGGCCTTTGTTGGCGTACACCTCGGCGACGTACAGGTTGTCGGGGTTCATTTGATGGTTGTTTTCCGCGTTGGCCGCAGCCGATTTCACGACTTTCTCGACGATTTCCGCGCCTTTGCCGGGCGTGAATTTAAGGATGGCCAGCGCTTGCCCAAGCTCCTTGCCGCGTACGAGATCCGCAACCGACTGGAGTTTGATCGGAGACATCCGGACATATTTTGCAATTGCTTTTGCTTCCATGGCAGTCTATCCCCTTTCTACTCAGCCGCCGCCGGCGCCGGTACCGCCGCTGCCGCCGGGGCGGAGGACGACGGGGACGACGGGGCCGCCGGGGCCGCCGCGCTGAAGTCGATCTTCTGGGTCTTTCTGACTTTTGTGCTCCGGTCGGAGCCGTGCCCGCGGTACGTCCGCGTCGGCGAAAATTCGCCGAGCCGGTGCCCGACCATGTCTTCCGTGATATAGACGGGCACGTGGCGCCTGCCGTCGTGCACCGCGATCGTATGCCCCACCATCTGCGGGAAGATCGTAGACGCTCTGGACCAAGTCCTGAGGATCCGTTTTTGATTGGCCGTGTTCAGCGCGTCGATCTGCGCAAGCAGCTTCTTCTCGACGAAAGGGCCTTTTTTCAATGATCTGCTCATGCTATGCTGTTCCTCCTGCTACTTCTTTCCGCGTTTCTTGACAATGTACTTGTTTGACGGCTTGTTCTTTTTGCGGGTCTTGTAGCCCAATGCGGGTTTGCCCCAAGGCGTGACCGGGCCGTCCCGGCCGATGCCGGCCTTGCCCTCGCCGCCGCCGTGCGGATGGTCGTTGGGGTTCATGACCGAGCCGCGGACTGTGGGCCGGATGCCCATATGCCTTTTGCGGCCGGCCTTGCCGATCTTGATGTTGCCGTGGTCGTCGTTGCCGACTTCCCCGATCGTCGCTTTGCACTCGATGCGCACCATACGCACCTCGCCTGACGGCAGGCGCACCTGCGCGTAGTTGCCCTCTTTGGCCATAAGCTGCGCTTTGGCGCCCGCCGAGCGGACCATCTGCGCGCCCTTGCCGGGCTTCAGCTCGACATTGTGCACGACGGTGCCGACGGGGATGTTTTTCAGCGGCAGCGCGTTGCCCACGACGATGTCCGCGCCTTCGCCGGACACGACCGTGTCGCCGACCTTGAGTTTGTTGGGCGCGATGATGTAGCGTTTTTCGCCGTCCGCGTAGAACAGGAGCGCGATGTTGGCGCTGCGGCCCGGGTCGTACTCGATTGTCCTGACCTTCGCGGGGATGCCGTCCTTGTCGCGCTTGAAGTCGACGATCCGGTAGCGCAGCCGTGTGCCGCCGCCGCGGTGGCGGACTGTGATCTTGCCTCGCACGTTCCTGCCGGAGTGCTTTTTGACCGTGACGGTCAGGCTTTTTTCCGGCCTGTCGGTTGTGATCTCCTCAAAGGTGGAGCTTGTCATACCGCGAAGGCCGGGCGTTGTCGGATTGTATTTTTTGATTCCCATATTTGCTGCGCCTCCTTACAAGCCTTGGAAGAATTCGATCTCTTTGCTTGACGCCTTGATCGTCACGATGGCCTTTTTGCTCGCGGCCGTCATGCCGACATTGCGGCCTTGGCGTTTTTTCTTGCCCGGGACGTTCATGATGCTGACCCTTGCGACCTCGACGCCGAAAATCTCTTCGAGCGCGTGGCGCACCTGCGTCTTGTTGGCGTCCGTCGCCACCTTGAAAGTGTACTTGCGGTGCTGCGCGTCGTCCATGCTCCGTTCGGAAACGACGGGCTTGATGATCACGTCGTATGCTGTCTTCATGCTGAATACACCTCCTCGATCTTTTCGGCCGCTTCCTTTGTGACGATGAAACTCGTGTGGTTGAGGATCTCGTACACGTTCATGCGCCCGACATAGGTCGTCTCGACGCCCGTGATGTTGGCCGCGGACTTTACGACATTGTCGTCCTTGCCGGCCGTCACGATGAGCGCCTTCTTTTCCGCGCTGACCGCAGAGAGAAACTTGATCATGTCCTTCGTCCTCGGGGCCTCAAAACTCAGCTCGTCAACGACGATAATCTCGCTCTCGCTGACTTTCGACGAAAGCACGGAAAGCATGGCGAGCTTCTTGACCTTTTTGGGTATGCTGTAACGGTAATCCCGCGGTTTCGGCGCGAACACGATGCCGCCGCCGACGTGGTTTGGCGCGACGCGCGAGCCTTGCCTTGCGCGGCCGGTGCCCTTCTGGCGGAAAGGCTTGGCGCCGCCGCCGCGGACTTCCGAGCGCGTCTTCGCGGACTGCGTGCCCTGGCGCTGGTTTGCGAGATAATTTTTGACGGTTTCGTGGACGGCGTGCTCGTTGATCTCGATGCCGAAGATATCGTCATTCAGGTCGATGCTTCCGGCTTCGCTTCCGTCCATTTTGTGCAGTGTGACTGTTGCCATTTGAATCTGCCCTCCCTTTCTACTGCTCTGCCTTGACGGCGTACCGTACGCGCACGATGCCGCCGCGTCCGCCGGGGACGGCGCCCTTCACGAGCATGAGGTTGCGCTCGGGAACGACTTTGACAAGTTCTACGTTTTGGATGGTGACGGTGTCGCGGCCCATGCGGCCGGGGCCGTCGTTGCCCTTGAATACGCGCGACGGGTAGGTGCCCGCAGCGAGCGCGCCGGCGAGCCTTTTGTGTTTGGAACCGTGGCTCATGGGGCCTCTGTGATGGCCATGGCGCTTGATGTTGCCCTGCGTGCCCTTGCCTTTGGAGGTGCCGGTAACGTCGAGCTTTTTGCCTTCTTCAAAATCCGCCACCGTGATTTCCTGCCCGGTTTCGTAGGCTTCGCCGTCGGCGAGCCTGATCTCGGCCAGATACTTTTTCAGCGGCGCTTCCCATTTCGCGAAGTGGCCCTTGATCGGTTTGTTGGCGCGGCTCTCCTTGAGGTCAACGAAACCGATTTGCGCGGCGTCATAGCCGTCTGTCTCTTTGGTCTTGAGCTGGATGACCGTGTTCGGGCCCGCCTCGATCACGGTGACGGGGATCATCGCCCCCTCTTCCGTGAAGATCTGGGTCATGCCGATCTTCTTTCCCAATATCGTTTTTGCCATTCTATCTTCCTTTCTTACAGCGGATCGCCATTGCTTCATTTATATAATATATATAATAATTTCCGCAGCCACGATCATACTAAGATAACGTTTACAATTTGATCTCGATGTCGACGCCCGCCGCGAGGTCGAGGTTCATCATCGCGTCCATCGTCTTCGGCGTTGCGTGCGACAGCACGATGAGGCGTTTGTGCGTACGCTGCTCGAACTGCTCCCGGCTGTCCTTGTATTTGTGGACCGCGCGCAGGATCGTGATGACCTCTTTTTCCGTCGGAAGGGGGATCGGCCCCGATACATCCGCGCCGTTGCGCTTTGCGGTCTCGACGATATCCGCCGCCGCCTTGTCGAGCAGCGCGGGCTCGTAAGCCTTGAGCTTGATCCGGATCTTCTGTGTGTCTGCCATTGTTTCCTCCTGCTTGCTTCGCCTTCTTCGCGAGAAGACATTCTCCGCGGAAATTACCCGTCTTTCGGCCGTTTTGCGGCCACCGACGGCAACCTCCCGCTTCAACGCTTTTTTCCGAAGCGTTTCCCGCTTCGCAGCACACACAAAAATCTTCGCGATTTTGCGCGAGCCTGTTTATTATATGGGAGTATGGATGACTTGGCAAGCGGTTTTTTGTTTTTTTTTGAATTTTTCCCGATTTTTTTCTCGATAATTGTTGCTGTTTCAAGCCTCGCACACAAGATGTACATACACGCTATCTGGAGTATCATAAATTTGGATATCCGTTGATTTTGCGCCATCCCTTGAAATGGGTCAATACACGCTGTCCCGCGTATCGCATCAAGAGACAAAAAGGGCTAGTCCGAAACCACTGAAAAAGCCGTCCTTGCGGGCAAGGGCCGAGCGGGGGACAGCTATTCAAGGGTATGCGAAAAAGTTGCTTTTTTTGTAACTGCTCAGACACCATGCTATTGCAAGCCAATTGCCCGTCATTGCGAGGGAGCGCAGCGACCGCGGCAATCCATTATCCGCTGGATTGCTTCGCTTCGCTCGCAATGACAGTCCTATCCCGATTTGCGCAAGCAAATCGATGGAAGGACGTCTGCCAGGAGTGCAGCGGCTTTGCCGCGTGGCACTCTACGGCTGACGGTTAGTGTCTGAGCTGTTACCTTTTTTTGTGCAAAAAATCAACTTTCTGTATGGCCAGAGGCGATAAAGGCCTCGAAAACCGATAC
>JAITMX010000153.1 GCA_031290775.1 Eubacteriales Family XIII. Incertae Sedis bacterium | reverse complement strand
GACGAACCCGCGCCTGTCTCGGAAAATATTACACCCACATATGCCGCACCGCGCGTCAGGGTATGCCCGCCGCCATTGATGGTTACAGTTTTGCCTGCGGGAATGGTGAATAGCCTGTCGACCGCAAAACCTGCGCCGATAGCAATATCTATCGTGCTGTCCGCATCAAGTAGCGCCGCCTCCAATTCCGCAGCCGTGGTGACGGTGAGGGATGTCGACAGGGCTGATACCCCCCCCTATCCAGTATTTTCCAGTGCGAGACCGGCGGGCTGCGTTGCCGCGCCGGCGCCGGTTGCAATTGCCGGAGACTGCGGGCCCGCGCCCGCAATGACGGGCTGGCCAGAATCCGCAGCTTCGCCTGTGGCATCGCTGCCGCTGTCCTGCGTTTCTCCGCCCGCAGCTCCATCTACGGCTTCGCCTGTGGCATCCGCGCCTGTCTCAGCGCCGCCTGCCGCAACGGCGACAACGTTCCCCGCCGCCTCGCCGCCGGGGGCGCTTGCCTCTGCCGCCAGCGCCGTCTGCGGAATCACAAGCGCCGCAATCAGCAGCGCCGACAGCGCCAGTGTCCCGCCGGACTTCGCAAAAACGCCTCCGTCCTTGCGAGCGAAGCGAAGCAATCCATAAAGACATCTTGCAACGCGGACAGCCTTGGATTGCCACGTCGCTGCGCTCCTCGCAATGACGGACTTTTTGCACAGTGTCCCGCGTCTCTTCACGCTTCCATTTTCTTTGGCATTCATCCTGTTGCCCCTCATTTTCGCCGGGGCGGACGCAACCCTCTCGGTCGAACCGGCCTGCCCCGCCGCCGCACCCATATGGAAAGGGGAAAGCCGCTTGCCGCCGGCACAAATCCTGTATCTACACCCTGTATGGATTATACCCCAAAATGGCAACTCGAAACATTTTTCTTTCCGGCTGCTATCCGGTGTCTATTCGAGTTTGCCTGTCAGTTTGCGCTTACGTCGCAGGGATCGATTTCAACTTGGGTTTCGGGTATGTCCTCGGCTCTTTTATCTTTCAGAACCTGAAGCATATCAAATTCCCTTCCGATATTTGTCACGTCAATTTTGTGGGCACAGTCAATCAACCACGGCAATTCAACCATTAAATCATCGAGGACATCAATACTATTGATCGTTGATAGTGCGGTGAGCGATCTGTACCCCGACCATTGCCGATGCTCGAAACCGTGGCTTTCCAAATACTTTCTGACGAGCGAATAGCCTTTCCGATATTTATTCTCGCCAAAAACGCCATTGAGTTTGTTTGTGTCGAGATCAAAATTGATGGCTTTGTATCGCCGCTGATTCGCCGTGTTTGCCATGACTACGCGCTGATTGCAAATTTTGCACGATAGTATTCTTTTACATCATCGACGATAAAGTCATTCGGGTCATCCCTGTCGGTACTGTCAAAGAGGAGCCAAACTTTCACGTTGTCAAGAAACCACTGTGTGCGTTTCAGGATGCCCGTTGCCCTTGTAAACAAGGCGAGATCGGCGCTTGTGCCGGTTTCGAGATAAAAACCGTCCTGCCCTTTGACCAGATTGCATTTGTTCATGAAAATATCGTCGATGGAAGCCTGTACCTTTTTCAAATCGAATTTGCCCTCGCGCCTGATTTTTTCTTCGTCCATAATGACTTGCATCTTTAACATGGAATATCCCTCATTTCCGTTTGCGGTTCGTCCCTGTGTGCATTATACCCGACGAGCTATCCGGAATCAACGTTTCGCAATTTGTTCCATAGCAGGAGGGGTACCGATCGGCCTCGCCCTTAATCCTGCAGCTTCACATCCCCGTTGATCTCGAGGATGCGGATGGACAGCGTGATGTGGGAGCGGACGCGCTCGTCGTCGAGGTCGATGCCTGTCAGCGCCGTGATCTGCTTGATCCGATAGTAGAGCGAGTTGCGGTGCAGGTAAAGGCGGTCGGCCGCCGCGCCCGTGTCCCCGAGGCACTCGACGAAGACTTTCAGCGTCGGCAGCAGGTTCATCTTCTTTTCGCGGTCGTGCGCAAGCAGCGTGAAGATGGCCGGGTGGCAGATCGCGAGCCTTTTCTCGCGGTCGCCGTACTTTTCGAGCACATCGTAGCCCACCACATCGCCGTAGCCGAAGACTTTGGCGCCGTCGTCCGTCAGCGCGCCGAGCCGCGTCGCCGCGACCGCTTGGTAATAATATGTGGGCAGCGTCTGCGGGTCCGAAAAGCCGAGCGAAAAACCGATCGTCACGTCAAACTCGCCGAGATAGAAGCCGATGAGGTGCACGAGCTTTTCGCGCAGCTTGTCGTCGAGCTTTGCGTTGATGACGAGGATGATATTGGAACCGTCCGCGACCGTGAAGCCGCTTTCGAGATTGGACATCAAAAGCTCCATGATGCGCGGCAGCAGGAAGGCGTTTTCCGACGTGTTGACGTCCGTGACCGTGTAGACGACGAAATAATCGCCGACAGAGAGCCCTGCCTGCTCAAAAGCCGTCTTTGTGAGCTCTGAATCGACAATGCCGCCGTTCAGGATGCCGAGGAACAAATCGTTGTCGAGGCTCTTTTGCCGCGCCTTTGGCATATTGGCATGCCGCGACAGCACGAGGCTCATGAGCTCTGTCAGCGATTCGCAGACGTCCATCGTGCCCGGCGTGAACTGCGTTTCGATCTCGATGCATGAAAAGAACCCGACAATCTCCCCGTCCACCTTGATCGTGCTGTACAGCGTCCGGTGCGCGAGAAATTCGAGCCGGTGGATGATGGGCCTTGGCGAGATCGCCGAGGACTCGACGGAAACATTGCTGTTGAGCATCGCAAAAATGTAATCGGCCGAATGGTGGCCGCTCTGCTGCATATAGATGTATTCATTGTCGCAAAAATCGCCGGTCGGGTAATTGCGCAGCCGCGCGAGCGTCCGGTAGCTGCTGTCGTCGATAAAGAACGGGTTGCGCAATACCGGCGTGCACTTTTCGAGGATCGTTTCAATGCTGTCGCCGACCGCGATCGACCTGTACAGATCCTCAAACCATTCCGAATAGGAAAGGAAACACTCGCGGGCAAGGTTTGCAAGCCTGTCCGCCCCCGCGTCGGCGGTAATCAGGCAGTTTTTCGGGCCGGGCGGCAGCGCCACCTCGCGCACGGGCACAAGGGCATTGGCGCAGCCGCCGGCCCGCTCCCATTGCTCCGGCGTCATCAGGTAGATGTAGTCGGGCGAATAGGCCTCCCCCTCGTCCGGCAGGCGGACATCCTTGAACCTCAGCCTTGTGCTGCCCGCCGCATTCACGTCCGGCAACTCATTTTGAAGATAGTCTTTCAGCATTTCCGGCGATACGCGCACGAGGCCCTCCTTTTGGATTTTTCACAAATTACACGCAAATATTTGTGATACGTATGCTTGATAGAGATTCTGCACAGTAATATCCTGTAATTAGAATATATCACAATAATCGCGGTTTGCAATGACAAAATTGCGCGGAATGAATCGCGATTGAGAGGATTGGTCACAAAACCCCGATTCCAAAAATGGTTCGGCAAAAATGTGTCCGTTGTGACGCCTCACAACCGGGCGTTTTGCGAGGGAGAGGAAACATCGATGAAAACCGCAGATCGTTTGAAGCATATCAAACCGATGGGCGCTGTTGACAAGCTCATGTTCGGCGGCACCGCCTTTGCGCTCGACAAGGCGCTGAACGCCCTTGCGGCCGCTTTCCCCGAGTTCAAAAAGGAAGTCGCCAAGCACGACGCGAAGGTGCAGCTCAAGCTGCGCGACGGCAGCTTTGGGCGCCTGTTCGTCTTCAAAGGCGGGCAGGCCGCAGCGCGCACGGGCATCTATCCGGGCGCGGACCTCACGATGGTTTTTGAAACATGGGAGATCGCGCGCAAGCTCACCTTTGTCGTCCGAAACCAGATGGACTTCGTGAACGCGGCAAAAAACAACAACCTGCTGCTGCTCGGGGACGACGCGCTCTCCGAGTGGTTTTCGGGCCTGCTGCTGAAAGTCTTCGCGGCGCCCGTCCTCTACGGCGGCGCCTACGGCACAAAGATGCCAAACGGCGAAATGCGCTATGTCAACGGCTCAAACGGCGGCGCCGTATTTGTCTATGTGAAAAAAGGCCGCATCGTGCGGATCACGCCGGTCGAATTTGACGCGGACGACCCCGCCCCCTGGGTCATCGAGGCAAAGGGCAAAAAATTCTCGCCGCCAAAACGCAGCACGGTCTCGCCGCACACCATGTCGCTCAAATCCCTGGTCTATTCGCCCGACCGCATCCTCTATCCGATGAAGCGCGTCGACTTCGACCCGGACGGCGGGCGCAACCCGCAAAACCGCGGCGTTTCCGGCTACGAGCGCATCAGCTGGGAGGAGGCGTCCACAATCGTCGCGGGCGAGATCATGCGCGTGCGCAAGGCCTACGGCCCCGGCTCCGTCTTCCATACTTCGGGCAGCCACCATACATGGGGCAATGTCGGTTATTACACGAGCTGCACGCGCCGCTTCTTCAACTGCATCGGCGCGACGATGGACGCGCGCAACCCCGACAGCTGGGAAGGCTTTGCGTGGGGCGCCGTCCACCACTACGGCGGCAGCGCCCGCAACGGCGGCGCGGAATACTACGGCACCGTCGAGGACTGCATGAAGCACTCCGAGATGATCGTCTTTTGGTCGGCCGACCCCGAGGTCACGAGCGGCGTCTACGGCGCGCAGGAGGGCACGGTCCGCCGCGCGTGGATGCGGGAGCTGGGCATCGAGGCCGTCCACATCGACCCCTTCTTCAACTGCACGGCGTCGGTATTCAAAGGCACGTGGATCGTGCCGCGGCCGGGCACCGACACGGCGATCGCGCTCGCCATCGCCCATCGGTGGATCACGGACGGCACCTACGACCGCGAATACGTCGAAAACCGCACGCACGGTTTCGATGTCTGGAAACGCTATATCATGGGCGAGGACGACGGCATCCCCAAAGACGCAAGCTGGCAGGAGAAAGAATCCTGCGTCCCCGCGCGCATCATCACCGCGCTCGCGAAAAAATGGGCAAAGGCGCCCACCTACCTTGCCGCCGGCGCCCTGCACTCCTTCGGGGGCGCGGGCAGGCAGGCCTACGCGACGGAATGGGCGAGCGCCATGGTCTGCCTCGTCGCCATGCAGGGCTGGGGCAAGCCCGGCGTCAACTTCGGCTGCCTGCAGCACGGCACGCCGCTCGACACGCATTTTTGGTTTCCGGGCTACGCCGAGGGCGGCATGTCGGGCGCCTATCTCGACAACGGCTCCGGCGTCCAGGTCTACAACCGCATGCCGCAGAGCCCTTCCATCAATTCCAACGCGCAGGGCATCCCGCGCATCCGCATCCCCGAAGCCATCGTCAACAAGGAGACGCAGGCGCATATCGCGGGCGTTTATTCCAACAATTCGCAGTTTCCGCTCATGAAGTACCCGCTGCCCGGCCACAACCCGGTCAAGATGTATTACAAATTCGGCGGCTCGCACATCGGCACACAGCCCGAGTCCAACCGCTTCGTCAAGATGTACCGCACGGACAGCCTCGAATTTGTCGTCAACCAGTCGATCTGGATGGAGGGCGAAACGCGCTTTGCGGACGTCATCTTGCCGGCCTGCACCAACTTTGAGCGCTGGGACATCGGCGAGGCCGCAAACTGCGGCGGCTACATCGAAAAAGCCTATCTGCAAAACAATTACCGCGTCATCCACATCCAGCACAAATGCATAGAGCCGCTCGGCGAGTCAAAGCCGGATTTCGAGATTTATTCGATTATCGCCGGCAAGCTCGGGCTCGGGCAGGTTTACAGCGAGGGCAACAGCGATTTCGACTGGGTCAAGCGCGTGTTTGAGGCGAGCGACCTGCCGGGCAAAATCGACTGGATGGCCTTTCTCCAAAAAGGGTATTACGTCGTCCCGCCGCTGCCCGAGGACCGCCGCGACCCCGTCGCCTACAACTGGTTTTACGAGGGCCGCAAGAAGGACACGCCCGAGCTCACGCCGCTGCCGTCCGAGTATTACGGCCGCTACGGCGAGGGCCTTCAGACGCAGTCGGGCCTGTTTGAGTTTGAGAGCCTTGCGCTCAAACGCTTTGCGCCGGACGACGAGGAGCGCCCGCCCATCGTGAAATACAAATCATCCTGGGAGGGGCCGCGCAGCGAGCTTTTCAAGCGTTACCCCATCCAGCTCGTTTCGACGCACCCGCGCTATTCCTTCCATACCATGCAGGACGGCAAACAGGGGTTTATGAACGAGATCGAGGAACACCGCATCCGAATCGGCGGTTTCGACTACTGGGTTTGCCGCATGCACCCGAAAGACGCGCAGGGGCGCGGGCTGAAATCGCATGATATAATAGAAATATTCAATGACCGCGGCAGCGTGCTCTGCGCGCTTGAGATCACAAACCGCATCCCCATCGGCCTCATCCACGCGCACGAAAGCTGCGCGGACTACCGGCCGGTCGGCGTGCCGGGCATGTCGCCGGACCGCAGCGGTTGCATCAATACGCTGACGCCCGGGCGGACGGTGTCAAAGCACGCGCACGGCATCGCGCCCAATTCCTGCCTCGTGCAGGTGCGCAAATGGGCCGAGCCGGAAAACCCGGCGGAATATGTGAGCGATTTTGCCAAGCTGAAAAAACCCGCCGCCAATTCGGCGGCCGAGCAGGAGCTGACGTACAAGGAAGCGCTGATTAACGCAATTGTGCCCGATTGCAGTGCCGAGTTGTTGCATATCGAGGCGCAAAACGGCGGGAATACTGGTGGTATTCGGGCGTTTTGCAACGAAGATATGCGGCAACTCGGCGTTGTAGGCGGGTGCAAGGGCGTTGATTAGCGCTTCCACAAGAAAGGATAATACGATAATGAAGAGATGGCACCTCGTCTTTGACGTCAACAAATGCATCGGCTGCTATACCTGCATGCTTTCCTGCAAGGACGAACACGTCGGCAATGAATGGCTGCCCTATACCGACCGCCAGAAAAAGCGCGACCAAAAATGGATACATATGGGCCGGCGCGAACGCGGCGTCGTGCCGCGCATCGACCTCGCCTACCGCCCTTCCCTGTGCAACCACTGCGACGACCCGCCCTGCGCGAAAAACGCGCCCGGCTGCGTCGTGAAGCGCGCGGACGGCATCGTGCTGCTCGACCCCAAGAAAGCGTACGGAAACGAGGCGCTTGTGGGCGCCTGCCCCTTTGGCGCCATCAGCTGGAACGACGAGGCCGGCGCCGCGCAAAAATGCACCTTTTGCGCCCACTTGATCGACGGCGGCTGGAAAGAGCCGCGCTGCGTGCAGTCCTGCCCGCTGCGCGCGCTCATGGCCATCCGCATGGAAGACGCCGAGTTTGAAAAGCTCATACGGGAAAAGGGGCTCGTCAGCCTCGCGCCGGCCTCCGTCCAGCCTCGCGTCTGGTACAAAAACCTGCACCGCTATACAAAAAATATGATCGCGGGCGAGATTGCCTACATGGACAGCCCCGATACGGAGGTCTGCGCCGAGGGCGTGGAAGTCCTGCTGAAAAAGGACGGCGCGGCATGCGCGAAAACATGCACGTCTGCCTTTGGGGAGTTTTATTTCGACCCGGTCGAGCCAAACAGCGGCGACTATGAAATCTCGGCGGAGCTGCCGGGGCGGGGCAATGTCAGCGTGCGCGTCACGATGAAGGATGTCAGCGTCGATACGGGCCTGCTTTGCCCGGGCAAAGAGCCCGTGCCGAGCCATTTTGCGTGGGAGCCCCTGCAGGACGGGGAAAGCCGCGCATGACGATGGCGGCGACAGAACGCGAACGCGCCGTCTCCTATCTGGCGGAAGGCCACGCCTTGCTGCGCGCGCACGGTTTGTACGGCGCGGCGGAGGGGGCGCACACCTTTGCGCTCGACCGCGCGCTTTCAAACTTTGCGCGGCGCGGCGGTTTTCCCGGCGCCGCTGAGGCCGCCGCCGCCTTGCAGGCGCTCTACGAAGCCAAACGTTTTGTGACCGCGCGCTCTTCGGTCGAGGGGCGCCGGATCATCCTCGGCGACTATTTCATCTGCCTTGCCGTCAAGCTCGCCCTGCCCTTGCGCGATGCGCGCCTTGCCGCCCTCGTGTCCGATGAGCTTTGCGGGATCGGGCGGGACGTAAACCGCGCGGCCGCCCGCGTCTCGAAAAAATCGTTTTGCGCGACCGTAGACCGTTTCACGGAGACCCTGTGCGGCGGCGCGGCGGGCACGGATGTGTCGGTCATTGCGAGCGAAGCGAAGCAATCCATAAAGACATCTTGCAAACCGGGCTTTCTTGGATTGCCGCGCCGCTGCGCTCCTCGCAATGACGGACTGTGTGACAGCGCTGCTGTCATTGCGAGCGAAGCGAAGCAATCCATAAAGACATCTTGCAAACCGGGCTTTCTTGGATTGCCGCGCCGCTGCGCTCCTCGCAATGACGGGAGCGCCCCCTTTGTGCCGGAGGTGGGCGCATCTTTCGCCAATGCGGCTCTTTCTTATCAAGAAAACAAGCTGCTCTCGGCGCTCGAATCCGGCTGGTTCAAAAGCGCCGCCGCGGAAACCCGCCGCGCGCTCGCGGAGATGG
>JAITMX010000112.1 GCA_031290775.1 Eubacteriales Family XIII. Incertae Sedis bacterium | reverse complement strand
GTCTGAAGCGGGCTTTGGCGCACGTACACGAGCGCCTCCTGCAGCATCAGCCCCCAGTCCGACGTCGGCGGCTGCACGCCGAGCCCGAGGAAACTCAGCGACGCAAGCACGATGATCGCATAGCCGACGTCCACCGTGAGCTCCGCAAGCAGGGTGGAGACGCAGTTGGGCAGGATGTGGCGAAACACGATCCGCGCATCCGAATACTTCATGGATTTTGCCGCAAGCACATAGGTCTGGGTCTTTTCCGCCATCGTCAGGTTGCGCGACAGCCGCGAGATCATCGGAATCCACGCAATCCCAAGCGCGATGACAGAAGCGGACGAGCCCCGCCCGAACGCGGCCACGAAAATGAACCCAAGCAAAAGCGGCGGGAACGACAGGATGATGTCCCAGACGCGCATGACGACCGCATCCAAAACACCGCCGAAATACCCGCAGAGCAAACCCAAGGGGATGCCTGCGGCCACCGTGATGCCAATCACCAAGAAAGCGTTTGTGATCGCGGTCCGCCCGCCGAACAGCAGCCTCGAAAAGTTGTCCCGTCCGACATTGTCGGTGCCGAGGATATGCTCGGGCGTGGCGGGGCCGTAGGAAATCGACAAATCGATCGCCTCCGGGTCATAGGGGGCAATCAGCCCGGCAAAAACCGTGCAGACGATGATCAGCAGCAGAATTGCGGCCGCGACGGCCATCATCGGCGTGAAAAGCGTCCCGACCCTATTCCCCTTCCTCATGCGGCGACCCCCTTCCCGGATTTGCGCACGCGCGGGTCAACTGCGGCGTAGACCAAGTCCGCGAGCAGGCCAAGCGTCAAAAATACGAGGAGCAGGATCAGCAGGCAAGCCTGCACCACCGGATAGTTGTTCGTCTTGATCGCCTGCGTGAGCAAGCCGCCGAGCCCCGGCAGCGAAAAAACCGATTCCACGAGCACCGCTGCGGAAATCGAGCTGCCGATGAAGATTGTAACGATTGTCAAAACGGGGACAAGCGCGTTCCTGAAGCAATGCTTCCAAATGACAAAACGGCCCGGAAGCCCTTTTGCCACGGCTGAGGCCGCATAGGCAGAACGCAGCTGGATGATCATGGAGCTGCGCGTGACACGCGTGACGATCGCGAGCGTGTAAAGCGCAAGGATGAAGGACGGCAGCATCAGCCTGCTGAAATAATCGCCCACGCTGTTGATCGCGCCCGTGAAAGCGACGCCCGGCGCAAAAAACGTGATCAGCAGGAGGGCGACGATCGCCACAAGGAACGAAGGGATTGAAACGAGGATGAGCACCGCCACGGAAATCGTGCGGTCCACGATGGTGTTTTGCTTCACGGCGGACAGCACGCCGAGCCCAACCGCGATGGCGACGCCGATCAGCGTGCTGAAAACAATCAGCCCGATCGTCACCGGAAGCCGGTGCGCGATCGACGACGCCACCGACTGCCGGTTGATATAGTCAACCCCGAAATCTCCTGAAACCGCGCCCGCGATCCACCGCCCGTATTGGGCGATCAGCGGCTCGTTCAGGTGAAACTGTTCCCGAAGCGCGGCAATCACCTCATCGGTCGCCTGCCGCTCGCCGAGCATCACGCTGACCGGGTCAGTCCCGGAAAAGCGCAGCGCAAAAAAGATAATGAAAGAAGCGGCAACCAGCAGCGGGAAAAAAATCAGCAATCTTCTTATGACAAACCGCTTGTAATTGCCCAATTCTCGCCTCCCTTCGCCATTCGCCCGAACGAATCGCCCATATATAACATATATAGATAATATGTTATATATGATAGACTAATGGCCAGGCTCTGTCAAACTTTTATTCGGATGCCGGGGGTACGGCAGGCTGTAGAGGTTGCAGTTCACTCCCCCGCCGTCATTGCGAGGCTGTAGAGGTTGCAGTTCACTCCCCCGCCGTCATTGCGAGGCTGTAGAGGTTGCAGTTCACTCCCCCGCCGTCATTGCGAGGGAGCGTAGCGACTGCGGCAATCCATGCACCACGGGATTGCTTCGCTTCGCTCGCAATGACGGGCTTTGCCTGACGGGCTTTGCCTGACGGGCTTTGCCTGACGGGCTTTGCCTGACGGGCTTTGCCTGACGGGCTTTGCCTGACGGGCTTTTCGCAATCTCGCGTGCAATCTCGCGCCTCTTGGGATCGCTCTCTTGGGATTTGCAATTACAGGGCTGTTGCGATATCCTTTGTATGCGGCGGGATATTCGCCGCGCATTCGGATAATCTTATCGCAGTTTGGAGACAGTATGTACAAAATAGCGACATTGAACAAAATTTCACCGAAGGGCACGGGCCTTCTGACCGACCGGTATGAGCTGACGGATGATGCGGGCTCCGCGGCCGCCATCCTCGTCCGCAGCGCGGACATGCACGAGATGGCCTTTGCGGACGGGCTGCTCGCGATTGCGCGCGCGGGCGCGGGCGTCAACAACATCCCGCTCGAAAAATGCGCCGACCAGGGCATCGTCGTTTTCAATACGCCCGGCGCCAACGCAAACGCCGTCAAGGAGCTCGTCCTTGCGGGCATGCTCCTTGCATCGCGCAACATCCCGGCCGCCCTCGACTGGGCAAAGACACTGACCGAAGACGCGGCAAAAGCCGTCGAAAAAGGCAAGGCGAGGTTTGCGGGCGAGGAGATCGCGGGCAAGACGCTCGGCGTCGTCGGGCTCGGCTTCATCGGAGTCATGGTCGCCAACACGGCTGAAGCGCTCGGCATGAAGGTCGCCGGCTTCGACCCTTTCCTCTCGCTGAAAGCGGCGCACGACCTCTCGGCGTCCGTCAAGCTCTACGACAAACTGCCGGCCATGCTGCCCCACTGCGATTATGTGACAATCCATGTCCCGGCCAACAGCGATACAAACGGCATGTTTGATTACGCGATGATCGACGCGATGAAAAACAAGGGCGTCCTGCTCAACTTCTCGCGCGACAAACTCGTCGTGTCCGAAGACCTGAAACGCGCGCTTGCGGGGAAAAAACTGCGTTGCTATGTGACGGACTTCCCGACGGACGAGATGCTCGGCGTCGAAGGCGTGATCCTCATCCCGCACCTTGGCGCGTCGACCGAGGAGTCTGAGGAAAATTGCGCGATTATGGCCGTCGAGGAAATCATGGACTTCCTTGAAAACGGCAACATCTTCAATGCCGTCAACTACCCGACGGTCGAGGCCGGCAAGTGGGCGCAGGGGCCGCGCATCGTCGTGCTGCACAAAAATATCCCCTCCATGCTCGGCACGCAGACGAGCGCGCTCGCGGGCATGGGCGTCAACATCAGCAATATGGTGAACAAAAGCAAGGGCGACTACAGCTGCACGATCCTCGACTGCGACGAAGATGTGGACGAGGCGGCGGTGAAAGAGGCTTTCGCGGTAGACGGCATCATCTCGGTACGGGTCATCACAAAGCGCGGGTAGGGGGAAACCCCAAGCGCCGGCAAAACGAATATCATTTCGGGCGGCAATCCAAAAATCAGTAGATATATGGTATTGCAGATTTGCGCAAGATGACCCCCTGCTTTGTAAAGAGATTCTCAGACAAATGCTTTTCTACATCCTCGCATATGTTGTTGCTGTTGCAGGACGATTTCAAATGTGCAATAGCGCACTTTGCCGCTTCATATCTTTTTTCAAAATAATCATTCTCGTCATCAGTTTTTTGGAAAAAAGACGCCATCTTGCTTTTGCACTCCTCCAGGCAGGCCGGATCCGGCCCATTGTGAATTTTCACAATAATCTCATCAAGAAACTCCCCCGCTCGCTTTGCGAACCCTGCATTGCTTAAAAACGGCAAACAGTATTCGCTTCCCGGACAATCATCCACATTATTTAGAAAATGGGCAAATCCCGCAAACACAATGTCTTGTTTGATGCCCGGCCCAATCATGATTGACTTGATTGGCCAGCACAGCCTTTTGTTCTTCATGCATTTGACTTCAAGATAAGGCTTTGGAATGCCTGTTTCATAATCATACTTGATCTCTTTCGTCACATCATAGAGCAAATTCTTTGTGAAAATCAATCGGGTTTCCTTTTCTATTTCAAAATCCTTTCTTTTAATGACGCTTGCGGCATTCAGATATTTCGCGTTCTTGATAAGCTCATCCGTATTTACTGTACAGTCCTCATTGAGAATCGCATGTTTTTTTAACAACCTTTTCAGTTTTTCTTGTTCCGGTTTTTTCGTAGAAATATAGGAGATGTCTGACAATTTTATATCATGCTTACCGGCTTCGCACTTTTTTGCATCAAAAGGTTTGTCAATGTCGTGGATAAAATACGCACTGCCCCTCCCGGTTTCCCCAAAATCCATTTCCAAACAAACCCCAGACTCTTTTGCATACCGAACCCACAAATCCAAATGATCCGCCTCCTTGCAAAATGAAATGCAAAACACATCGCTATTGCGCATTCTTTCCTGCCTAAAGAGCGAAATCTCCCCGTCCAAAAATGCTATTGCGTCGGGGCATCCGGGCTCTTCCAAATTGTTTTCTCTCAGGTGAGTTTCTATATTCCTTAAACCGTTAACATATTCCTGGGAATCGTTCATATAGGCGATATGCCCCGCCCGGAGCGCGCCCTCTCGCATGATTTTAAATGCCGACCGTACGGAACGATAATAAAATACGCTACCCATGCCAAGCCACCCTAGGAAGCGGTGAGAAATAAATTGGACATTTGGTTTGTCTTTTTTCCGCCTGACTGCGTTGCAAAGCCTCGCCGTACTACCAGTACGGCTACGTTTTGCGCCTTGTCAGCCGAAAAAAA